>DAIRUD010000108.1:0-6755 GCA_036803565.1 Synergistaceae bacterium
AGGGCGTGCGACCGCCCCTCCCGCAGATGTTTCATAAATGGGAAAATGAAGGAAATCCAACCGTTTTCATATAATGTGTGAAAAAACATATCAATTCCAAAAATAAGCCGCAAAAAGTATTGACGAACTGCTACGACCTGGTTATAATATAGATCCTTTCACCAACCCTATCACCCGAAGCGAGGAGTTCGAAAGAATTCCCAACGCTTGCCAAACTGACCGCAAACGGCGCATGTCGACCCACGACATGCGCCGGATCCACTCTGTGGACCGGCGCGGCGCAGGCGCTTTTCGCTCGGACGGCGATCCAGAAAACCATACGACGCACGAACCGGAAAAATCGCGTACAATATCCGAAAATCAAACGCGGGAGGACTGGATATGCGATACGACCTGTGGGAAAAAGCGGTCGCCTTTCACGGGCACGAGTGCCCCGGCCTCGCCATCGGCGTGCGGGCCTGCGAGGCGGCGATGGAGCGGATGGGCGTCACGGCGTCGCCCGACGAGGAGCTCGTCTGCGTCACCGAAAACGACGCCTGCGGCGTGGACGCGGTACAGGCCCTGCTCTCCTGCACGATGGGCAAGGGCAATCTGATCTACAAAGGCACCGGGAAACAGGCCTTCACCTTTATCCGGCGCGACACGGGCAGGGCGATGCGCTTCTACCTCAAGGCCCATAAGGAGGGCAGGACGCGCGAGGAATACCAGAAGTACCTGCTGGAGGCCCCCATCGACGACATTTTCGACTCGCGCGAGGTCGCGCCGGACGCGCCCGAACCGGCGCGCCGCTTCGCCTCCGTCGCCTGCGAACTGTGCGGCGAGGCGGCCCCGGAGCACAAGATCCGCCTGCAGGAGGGCCGCAAGGTCTGCCTCGGCTGTTTCCACGAGTACGACCGGGGCTGGTAGGTTTCACACTATGATCGGCCACGCGGCGGCGCCCCCAGTCGGCTTTGCCGACACCCCCCTCATCGCGGGGGCCGGGACCGGCACAATGGCCGACCTCGCCTTCCCGGAGGGGGCGGGCTGCGAAGCGGGGCGGAGGGAGACCTACCGTGCGCCGAAATAATCGATTTGATCTAAAAACGGAATGATCCGCAAACCACCCCGCCGGGTTTCCCCGCTCCAATCCGCCATTCTTCGGAATGCAGATTCACGGTAACGCACATATTTAAAATTGAAGGAAGCTGGGAAACCTTCTATAATGCGGCGGTGTCTTGCAATCCAAACCTCGTTGCGGAGGGATGCGGCATGAAGAACGTTTCCGCCTTTTTGTTTCTGCTCCTGACGATCCTCCTCATCTCCCCGCGCTTCGCCTCTGCCGCCGAGCCGACGTACGGCGGCACGCTTCGCGAACACGAGGAGGCGAATCCGCCCAAGCTCGACCCGCACCAGGCGACGGATACCGCCTCGGCGCGCGTCATCTACGGCATCTTCGAAAACCTCGTCGTCAACAGCCACGACGGGCAGACGATCGAACCCTGGCTCGCCGAACGCTGGGAGGCTTCCGCCGACGGCCGGACGTGGACGTTCCATCTGCGCCGGGACGTCCGCTTCCACCGAACGACGGAAGGCGGCAGGCCCACCGCCAACGGCGGGCGCGCGGTTACCGCGAAGGACTGGAAGTGGTCGTTCGAGCGCATGATCCGCGACAACTCCCCGCGCGCCTACTTCGTCGACTGCATCGCCGGCTACGACGAGATGGCCGCGGGCGCGGCCGACCAATGGAACGGCATCGAAGCCCTGGACGACCATACCCTGCGCTTCACGCTCAAGGAACCCTTCGCCCCCTTCCTGTCGGTGCTGGCCTACAACTCCTTCGTCGTCATCCCCCGCGAGGACGCCGAAAAATGGGGCCGGGATTTCAACTTCCACCCCGTGGGCACGGGGCCGTTCGTCCTCGAGGAGTGGAAGCAGGACCAGCACGTCACCCTCGCGCGCAACCCCGACTACTGGCGCCGGGACGCGGCGGGTCGCAAGATCCCCTACCTGGACCGCTGGCAGCTCGTTGTCATCCCCGACAAGACCGTCGCCTGGGAGGAGTTCAAGGTGGGCAACCTCGACGTCATGCGGGACATCCCCGACCATCTGGTCCGGGACGCCCGCTCGCTACTGGGCGAGAACCTGCACGAGGCCCCGCAGCCCGGCACGTATTTCTACGGCTTCAACCTCGCCCAAAAACCCTTCAAGGACAACCGCAAGCTCCGGCAGGCCCTGAACTACGCCGTCGACCGGACGCTGATCAACGAGCTGATCCTCGACGGCCTCTTCTTCCCCGCCAAGGGCGTCCTCCCGCCGTCGATCCCCGGCTACGACCCGGACCTGGCGGGTTACGCGTACGACCCCGCCAAGGCGCGCGCGCTGATGCGGGAGGCGGGCTTCCCCAAGGGCTTCGAGGCGACGCTCCAGGTCAACCAGAACGCCCGCCACAAGGCCATCGCCGAGGCCATCCAGGCGCAGGTGGCGGAGCTGGACATCCGGCTGCGCATCCACGTCGTCGACTGGGGCGTGCACCTCGACATGCTCGACCGGGGCGAGTGCGAGATCTTCCGCATGGGGTGGGCCGTGGACTACCTCGACCCGGACAACTTCCTCTACGTCAACTTGCATTCGGACAACTTCGGCCAGAAGGGCAACTATTCGTTCTATCGAAACGACGCGGTGGACCGCCTTCTGCAGCAGGGCCGCAGCGAAACGGACCCGACGCAGCGCATCGCCCTCTATCGGGAGGCGGAGCGCATCGTCGTCGACGACGCGCCCTGGCTCTTCCTCTTCCACTACTACAACAACCTGGCGACGCGGAAGCGAGTGCGCGGGGCGACGCTGCCCGCCTTCGGCAACTTCACCGCCAGGATGGACGAGGTCTGGCTGGACGACGCGCGCGCCGCGGGAGACCGGTAGAACGCCGTGCTGTCCCACATCGTCCGCAAACTCCTGTACGCGGTCCCGGTCGTCTGGGGCGTCGTCACCGTCGTCTTCATTCTGATGGCCGTCGTGCCGGGCGACCCGGCGCGCCTCATGACCGGACAGCGGGGAGACCCGGCGACGCTGGCCCGCATCCGCCACGACCTCGGCCTCGACCTCCCGCTGACGCGGCAATACACGAAGTTTCTCGGCGACCTTCTCCGGGGCGACCTCGGCATGTCCTACCGCAACAACGAGCGCGTCTCCACGGCCATCCGCACGCGTTTCGCGGCGACCATGCGCCTGACGGCGTGGGCCATGCTGCTCGCCGTCGCCGTCGGCCTCCTCGCGGGCGTCGTCTCCGCCGCCAGACAGCACTCCGCCTTCGACTACGCCGCCATGTTCGTCGCGATCGCCGGGGCCAGCGCGCCCGTCTTCTGGGTCGGGCTGCTGCTGCTGCTCCTGTTCGCCTACGGCCTGGGCTGGGTGCCGGGGATCGGCTACGGGGACGGAAGCTGGCGCTACCTGGCGCTGCCCGCGCTGGCCCTGGGCATCCGCCCGGCGGCCCTGATCGCCCGCCTCACCCGCTCCTGCATGGTGGAAGTCCTGAACCAGGACTACATCCGCACGGCCCGCGCCAAGGGCGTCCGCGAGCGCGCGGTCGTCCTCAAGCACGCGCTGAAGAACGCCATGATCCCCGTCGTCACCGTCGTCGGCACGCAGATCTCCGAGCTGCTCTCCGGCGCCGTCCTCACCGAGACCATCTTCGCCTGGCCGGGCATCGGCAGGCTCGCCGTGGAGGCCCTGCGCAACCGGGATTTCCCCATGATCCGGGGGACGGTCATCGTCATGGCCCTGACCTTTCTCGCAGCGAACCTGATCGTCGACATCTCCTACGGCCTCTTCGATCCGCGCGTCCGCTACGGCGGCGACCGGAGGGACGCGGCATGACCGGGGGGGAGACGCGGATCCGGACGGCCGCCGCGGAGAGCGGCGAAACGCCGCTGCGCATCGGCTGGCGACGCTTCCGCAAGAACCGCTTGGCCGTGCTCGGCCTGGCCATGACGGCCACCATCGTCCTGGCCGCCCTCTTCGCCGACGTCGCGGCCCCCTACGACCCCGCCAGCTTCCTGGTCCGGACCGAGGGAATGGAGGCCAAGCTCGCCGCTCCCTCCACGAGGCACATCATGGGAACCGATCTGTACGGCCGCGACATCTTCAGCCGCGTCCTCCACGGCGCGCGCATCTCGCTGGAGATCGGCGTCTTCGCAACGCTCGTGACGCTTCTGATCGGCGTGCCGCTGGGCGCGCTCGCGGGATACAAGGGCGGCTTCGCCGACGACGCCGTCTCCTGGCTGATGAACGTCGTCTTCGCCTTCCCCTTCCTGCTCTTCGTCCTCGCCGTCGTCTCCGTCTTCCGCAACCCGAGCCTGCACCTCGTCTTCGTCGCCATCGGCGTCGTCAACTGGGTGTCGATCTGCCGCGTCACCCGCAGCCAGTTTCTCTCCATGCGCGACCGGGAGTTCGTGGAGGCGGCGCACGCCCTCGGCCTGCCCGCGCGGCGCATCGTCTTCCGCCACATCCTGCCCAACGCCCTCGCGCCGATCATCGTGCAGGCGACCATGAGCATGGGCAGCATCATCACGGTGGAGGCGGGGCTCGCCTACCTCGGTTTCGGCGCCCAGCCGCCGACGCCCTCCTGGGGGCTGATGATCTCCGACGGACAGCAGTACCTCGCCCAGGGCAAGTGGTGGTGGTCCGTCTTCCCCGGCCTCGCCGTGATGTACACCGTGCTGGCCTTCAATTTCCTCGGCGACGGCCTGCGCGACGCCTTCGACGTGCGGCAGAGGCTGTAGCGGAGGCGCGATGAAGCTGCTGGAGATCCGCGACCTGCACACTTCCTTCCACACCGACCGGGGCGTCGTCCGCGCCGTGGACGGCGTCAGCCTCTCCATCGAGGCCGGGGAGACGCTCGGCGTCGTCGGCGAGAGCGGCTGCGGCAAGAGCGTCACCGCCCTCTCGATCCTGCGCTTGCTGCAGAAGCCCACCGGACGGATCGAGCGCGGCGAAATCCTGCTGGAGGGCGACGACCTGCTGCGCAAAAGCGAAGCGGAGATGCGCGCCATCCGCGGCAACCGCATCTCGATGATCTTCCAGGAACCGATGACCAGCCTCAACCCCGTCTACACCGTCGGCAACCAGCTAGCCGAGCCCTTCCTCCTGCATCAGGGCATGGGCCGCAAACAGGCGCGCGCCCGCGCCGCCGAGATGCTCTCCGTCGTCGGCATACCCAACGCCGCCTCGCGGGTCGACGAATACCCGCACCAATTCTCCGGCGGCCAGCGGCAGCGCATCATGATCGCCATGGCGCTGGCCTGCAATCCCGCCCTGTTGATCGCCGACGAGCCGACGACGGCGCTCGACGTCACCGTACAGGCCCAGATCCTCGACCTGATGCGGCAACTCAAGGAGCGGTTCGGCTCCGCCGTCATGCTGATCACGCACTCGCTCGGCGTCGTCGCCGAAACGGCCCGGCGCGTCGTCGTCATGTACGCCGCGCAGGTCGTCGAGGAGGCCCCCGTCGGGCCGCTCTTCGCGCACCCCCTCCACCCTTACACGCGCGGCCTGCTGTCCTCCATCCCCAGGATGCAGGGAACCGCGCGGCGCCTTCCCGTCATCCCCGGCATCGTCCCCAACCCGTTGCGCTTTCCGCCCGGATGCCGCTTTCACGACCGCTGCCCGGAGTGCTTCGACCGCTGCCGCGCGGCCGTACCGCCCCTGTTCCGCACGGAGCCCGGACGAGCGGTGCGCTGCTGGCTGTACGACAAGGGAGGCGAGGCGGATGCCTGACGGAACGAGCCCGGCGCACCCCGAAAAATATCTGGAGGTCGAGCGTTTGAAGTGTTACTACCCCATCCGGCGCGGTGTCATGCGGCGGGTCGTCGGCCACGTCAAGGCGGTCGACGGCGTGACCTTCGACATCGCCCGGGGAGAGACGCTCGGCCTGGTCGGCGAGAGCGGCTGCGGCAAGACCACGATCGGCCGTGCGATCCTGCGCCTCATGCGCCCCACGGACGGCGCCGTGCGCCTCCAGGGCGAGGATGTCGGCGAACTGGCGAAGAGGGACAACGCCGCCCTGCGCCGCCGCCTGCAGATCGTCTTTCAGGACCCCTACGGCAGCCTGAACCCGCGCATGAACGTCGGCGACATCATCGGCGAAGCGCCGTTGTTCCACGGCCTCGTCCCCCGCGCCGAACTCCCCGACTACGTGGCCGACATCATGCGCAAGGTCGGCCTGCGCCCCGAGAACCGCGCGAAGTACCCGCACGAGTTCTCCGGCGGACAGCGCCAGCGCATCGGCATCGCTCGCGCCCTGGCCATGCGCCCCGAGTTCGTCGTCTGCGACGAGCCGGTCAGCGCCCTCGACGTCTCCATCCAAAGCCAGGTGCTGAACCTCCTGGCGGACCTGCGCGAGGAGTTCCGCCTCACCTACCTCTTCATCTCGCACGACCTCTCGGTGGTCCGCCACATCTCCGACCGCGTCGCCGTGCTCTACCTCGGCAAGCTGGTCGAAATCGCCCCCAAGGAAACCTTCTTCCGGGAACCCCTGCACCCCTACTCCCAGGCGCTCCTCTCCGCCGTCCCGGAACCCGACCCGGAGCTGCGCAGCGAACGAATCGTCCTCACCGGCGACCTCCCCTCCCCGATCGACCCGCCGCCGGGCTGCATCCTCCACACCCGCTGCCCACACGCCATGCCCCGCTGCGCCGAACACGCCCCGCAACTCGCCGAATACCGCCCGGGACACGCAACCGCCTGCTTCCTGTATTCGTAGGGCCGGACCGCGGGGCTCC
>DAIRUD010000109.1:0-6703 GCA_036803565.1 Synergistaceae bacterium
GGGCCCGCAGGGCCCCCGCCTCGACCGTGTCGCGTCGGCCGCGCTTCAGTTCCCGCAGCGGACGATCATATCGCCGAAGCGGACGGTGCCGATGGTGCTCCGCCAGGGGTTCGTGCCCTCCATGGAGAATCCGACGGGCGCGGAGATGGCGGGCATGCCGTCGGCGGGGAGCGTCTTGCGGTGGACGACCGTGTTGTCCACCCGCGCGACGAGCTCCGACGTATTGACGTCGTACTCCAGGCAGAGGGTGACGGAGCGGTCGCCGATGGGGCGCATCTCCTTGGGCAGGAAGAACTCGTCGATCACGTTGGTCGTGACGTCGGTGCGCAGGAGCACCAGCTGTCCCTTGCCGAAGCGGTTGACGCGCAGGGCGTAGCCGATGTTGTAGTTCTCGATCATGACGCCCGCCCAGTTGCCGCCCTCGATGCGCAGGACGTCCAGCTCGACGCGCCAGCGAGTGTACTGCCGCGCCTCCTCCGGCAGCTCGAAGTAGTAGGACCAGGAGTGGTTGTACTTGACGTTGTCCATCAGGATGCCCTCGTCGTCGTGGACGATGGTTCCGTTGGCGTTGGCGACGTTGTCGTAGGCGTCGCCGACGGCGTGCAGCGTCTTGACGTCCTCGCGGTAGTAGTTCTTCTCCGTCGCGGAGTAGACCATGTCGCCGATGTTCGGCGGCCAGTCGACCGCCGCCGCGGGCGCGCACAGCGCGATCACCAGACACAGGGCGCAGAGCGCCCTTCCCAACGAACTCCCCATTGCCTTCCTCATCACACACACTCTCCTTTTTCTGTGCGCACGGCGGGACGAAAAGAACAAACCGCGAGGGCTCCGCCCCCGCACCCCCGGCAGGGGATTCCATCCCCTGCACCCCGTGTCTTGCCAACCGGGGGGCCAGGGGGCCGCAGTCCCCTGGCGGGGCGTGGGGCGAAGCCCCACGGTCTCGTTCTTCTCGTCTCGTCGTGCATACTACGCGCCGTCGAGGCGCAGATGTCCATAAAACGCGGCGGCGGGACCGCTCTCCTCCCCCGAGGTCGTGACGACCTCGACGGCGTCGGGCGCTTCGAGCGGTTTCACGCCCCTCCAGGGGAGGGGGATGTCGAAGAGCTTCCGACTGCCGAGGGAACCGGCGCACCGTTCGGTGAGGGCATTATACTCCAGAACCACCTCGGCGGGCCAGGGGATGCCGGATATTCGCAGGGCGCCGGCGCAGACGGTCTCGTTGCGCACGGAGAGCGTGCAGAGCTCGGCGATGCCCCGGTGCGCGTTGACCCGGAAGAGCAGGCCTCGGCCGCGGCTGTGCAGGGAGATTCCGGCGGCGACGTCGCCCTGGGTGTAGAGCACGCGGGCGGCGGTCAACCAGTAGATGCCGGTGCGGAAGCGTTCCGGCAGGGTGACGCACCAGCCCCAAGCCAGGCTCGGCTCGCGCAGGGCGACGCCCCACCCGCCGTCGGTGCGTTTGGCGCGGACGCTGCCGCGGTCGATCTCGCCGAAGGCGTCCGCCGTCAGCATCCAGCCCTCCCGCCGTGCCGTAGCCCCTTTCCGTTCCATCCGGAGACCTCCTCGGCGAAGCCGCGTCCCTGCGGCTCCCGCTTCCGCCTCTATTATAGCGCCGGAGGCGGGAGGCGAACAGGGGAAGGACGACGGATTGCGGCGAAAAGGCGCGCGGTTCGCCGCGCTGCAACGTCGCAACGGCAGTGCGGACAAGGGATCGCGCAAGGGAACTCGATGAAATACCCTTTACTTTGTTTGGGGATTCCACTATACTCACGCCCAACAATCCCATTCACAATCGAATATGCGGTGAAGCGGGAATACTACTGTGGAGGTGTGTGTGTATGTCCAAACGTATCGGCTTGTTTCTTCTGACAGCGCTCCTCGTTTTCACCATGGCGGCCGCCGCGGTCGCCGCGCCCAAGATCGGCATCATGACCGGAACCGTCTCGCAGGGTGAGGAAGAGTACCGCGCCGGCGAGGAAATGATCGAGAAGTACGGCAAGGACCGCGTGATCCACGTCACCTATCCCGATAAGTTCATGGACGAGCAGGAGACCACCATTTCGCAGATCATGAGCATGGCCTCCGACCCCGACGTCAAGGCCATCATCATCTGCCAGGCCATCCCCGGCACGGCGGCGGCCATCGACAAGGTGAAGGAAGTCCGCGACGACGTCCTCTTCATCCTCGGCACGGTGCAGGAGGAGCCCTACATGATGGCGGGCAAGGCCGACATCCTGCTGGAGATCGACCAGCTCAGCCGCGGTGCGGCGATCGCCGACCAGGCCAAGGCCATGGGCGCCAAGCGCATCGTCCACTACTCCTTCCCCCGCCACATGGCGATGCCCCTGCTGGCCAAGCGCCGCGAGCTGATGGAGGCGCGGGCCAAGGAGATCGGCATCGAGTTCATCTTCGTCAACGCCCCCGACCCGACGGGCGAGGGCGGCGTGGCGGCGTCCCAGCAGTTCATCCTCGAGGACGCCCCCCGGCAGGTGGAGAAGTACGGCGACGACACGGCCTTCTTCAGCACCAACTGCTCGATGCAGGAGCCGCTGATCAAATCCGTGGTCAAGACGCACGCCATCTACCCCGAGCAGTGCTGCCCCAGCCCCTTCCACGCGCTGCCCAACGCGCTGGGCATCGAGGTCGAGAATAAGGGCGACGTCCCCTACATGCTGAAGGCCACCAACGCCAAGGTGAAGGAGCTGAAGATGGAGGGCCGCGTCGCCACCTGGACCGCCCCCATCGCCATGTCCTTCATCCGCGCCGGTTCCGCCTACGGTTGGGACTACGCCAACGGGACCATCACCAACAAGCAGGACCTCGAGCTGATGAAGAAGTACCTCGCCGAGACGGCGGGCAACGTCAGGATTCGCCCCTTCGACGCCGAGAAGGCCCCGCACTTCCTCATGGTCCTGGGCGAGACGATCGTTTTCAACGGCACCGAGTAGCCGTTGGGCGAAGGATTGATTCGGTCGGCATGAACGATGCGCGGAGGAGCCTCTGGAAACGGGGCTCCTTCGCTGTTTTTTGAGGCGGCCTGCTAAAGCGTGAAAGCGCGGCGGCCGCGGCGCACAGGGGAGGTCGATTTTTTGGAGAGCACCGGTCGTTCGAACAGTTCGGAACATTCGAAAAACCGTCTCGAAATGCGCAACATCGGCAAGGAGTACTACGGCAACCGGGTGCTCAAGGGCGTCTCGTTCGACGTCGCGCCCGGCGAAATCCTCTCGCTGGTGGGCGAGAACGGGGCGGGGAAGTCCACGCTCATGAACATCCTCTTCGGCATGCCGGTCATCCACCTGACCGGCGGCTACGAGGGGGAGGTGCTGTTCGACGGGGAGCGCGCCGAGGTCCGCTCGCCGGAGCAGGCCATGAAACTGGGGATCGGCATGGTGCATCAGGAGTTCATGCTGCTGCCCGGCTTTACGATCACCGAGAACATCAAGCTGAACCGCGAGGTGACGCGCCCCAGCGTGTTGAGCCGGATCGCGGGCAGGTCGATGGAGTGGCTGGATATGAAAAAGATGCGCGAGGACGCCCGCGGGGCGCTGGACACCATCGGCCTCTCCATCGACGAGATGCTGCCGGTGCGCGGGCTGCCGGTCGGTTTCATGCAGTTTATCGAGATCGCGCGGGAGATAGATAAGGAGAATACCAAGCTGCTGGTGCTGGACGAGCCGACGGCGGTGCTGACCGAGTCGGAGGCGGCGCGCCTGCTGGACGTCATGCGGGCGCTGGCCGCCAAGGGGATCAGCATCCTCTTCATCAGCCACCGGCTGGACGAGGTCATGGAGGTCTCCGACCAGATCGTCGTGCTGCGCGACGGCGAGCAGGTCGCCGCTATGCGCCCCGCCGAGACATCGATCGAGAAGCTGGCCGAGATGATGGTCGGGCGCAAGATCGACGCCGGGCAGATGCACGGCCGCCCGCCGGAGCAGATCTCCGCCGATCCGGTCATGGAGATCGAGAACCTGCGCGTGGAGATGCCGGGAGAGCGCGTCGAGGGCGTCGACCTGGCCATCCGCAAGGGCGAGATTCTGGGCATCGGCGGCCTCGCCGGGCAGGGCAAGATCGGCGTCGCCAACGGCATCATGGGGCTCTATCCGGCGACCGGGACCGTGCGCAAGGACGGGCAGCCCGTGCCCCTGAACAACGCGGCGCAGGCGCTGCGCCGCCGCATGGCCTTCGTCTCGGAGGACCGGCGCGGCGTCGGCCTGCTGCTGGATGACTCCATCGAGCTGAACATCGTGGCCACGGCGACGCAGGCCCAGGGCAAGTTCATGGACGGTGCGCTGGGTTTGCTCAACGCGGCGGGGGTGCGGGCTTACGCCATGAAGATGATCCGGGACCTGGACATCCGCTGCACCGGGCCGGACCAGCTGACGCGGCGGCTCTCCGGCGGCAACCAGCAGAAGGTCTGCATCGCCCGCGCCATTACCCTGGAGCCGGACCTGCTCTTCGTCTCCGAGCCGACGCGGGGCATCGACATCGGGGCCAAGACGCTGATCCTCGACCTGCTGGTGCAGCTCAACCGCGAGCAGGGTCTGACCGTGGTCGTCACCTCGTCCGAGCTGGCGGAGCTGCGCTCCATCTGCGACCGCATCGCCATCGTCTACGAGGGCCGCCTGGAGGGCGTGCTGCTGCCGACGGACAGCGACCGCGACTTCGGCCTGATGATGGCCGGGGAATACCAACGCCACGCAAAGGGGGCCGCATGATGTTGCAGAGAATCGGCATTCCGCGCCTGATCATCACGGCGTTCCTGCTCTTCCTGATGGTCGTGGCCTTCGCCACCGGCCTGCCCATGGGACAGATCTTCAGCGCCATGCTCACGCGCTTCGGCATGAACACGCTGTTGGTGCTGGCGCTGATCCCCACCATCGTTTCGGGGACGGGACCCAACTTCGGCCTGCCGCTCGGCGTCATCTGCGGGCTGATCGGCACGACGCTGGCCATCGAGCTGGACCTGCGCGGCTTCGCCGCCTTCTTCTTCGCCGTCGGGGTCTCCATCCCCATGGGCGCGTTCGTCGGCTGGCTCTACGGCCTGCTGCTCAACCGCGTCAAGGGGCAGGAGATGACGGTGGGGACCTACATGGGATTTTCCATCGTCTCGATCATGTGCATCTTCTGGCTCATGGCCCCCTACACCAGCAAGGAGATGGTCTGGCCCTACGGAGGCGACGGGCTGCGCAACACCATCGTCCTCGACGGGCGCATGGCGCAGCTGCTGGATAACTTCTGGGCCTTCAGCATCCCGCTCGGGGGCGGCCAGATGCTGCGGGTGCCCACCGGCCTGCTGCTGCTGACGATCGTCTGCTGCGTGCTGCTCTGGCTCTTCCTGCGCACCAAGGTCGGCGTGGCCATGCAGATCGTCGGCTCCAACCCGCGCTTCGCCGAGTCGTCGGGCCTGGTCGTCAACAAGTACCGCATCATCGGTTCGGTCGTCTCCTGCGCCATGGCGGCGGCGGGCATCGTCGTCTACTCCCAGAGCTACGGATTTATCCAGCTCTATCAGGCCCCGCTCTATATGGCCATGTACTCCGTCTCGGCGATTCTGATCGGCGGCGCGACTCTGCAACGGGCGACGATCGCCCAGGCGCTGGTGGGGACCTTCCTCTTCAACGCCCTGCTGGTCATCGCCCTGCCCGTGGCCAACGAGGTCATGACCAGCGATATCTCCGAGATCATGCGCGTCATCATCAGCAACGGCATCATCCTCTACGCGCTCTCGCGCAAGGAAGTGGGGGCGGATTCCCGATGACCGACAAGACCGGCAAAAACGGCACGCCGAACCCGACGCCGAACGCGGCCCCCGAGGCCGCTCCGGAGAACTTCATCCCGGCGCGGCGGGCGACGGCGGGCGAGCGCGTCCTGGCGCTGCTGCGCAAGAACGTCGTGCCCATCGTCTTCCTGATCATCTGCACCATCGGTTTCCAGTATGCGCGCATCATGTGGGTCTTCTTCGCCAGCGACCTGGTGACCCGCCTGGCGCGCAACTCCTTCCTCGTCATCTCGCTGATCATCCCGGTCCTCGCCGGGATGGGGCTGAACTTCGGCATCGTCCTGGGGGCGATGGCCGGGCAGTTCGCCGCGTTGATCACCTACTGCTGGCAGATCAAGGGCCTGGCCGGTTTTCTCGCCGCCTGCGCCATCTCCGTGCCCTTCGCCGTGCTCTTCGGCTGGCTCACCGCGATGCTCTTCAACCGGGCCAAGGGCAAGGAGATGATCACCGGCCTGATCCTCGGTTTCTTCGCCAACGGCATCTACCAGCTCGTCTGCCTGGTCTTCGTCGGCTGGATCATCCCGGTGTCGGACAAGGCCATGCTGCTGCCCTCCGGCGTCGGCATCGTCAACACCATCGAGCTGAAGATCTGGCAGTATTCCCTGGACAAGATGGTGGTGCTGCGCATCCCCAAGGCCAGTCTGCCCGGATTCCTTCAGTGGATGGGCAACATCAACATCCCCGTCGTGACGCTGCTGATCGTCGCGGCGCTCTGCGCCTTCGTGGTCCTGCTCTTCAAGACCAAGCTGGGGCAGGACTTCCGCGCCGTCGGCCAGAACCGCCACATCGCCGAGATCGCGGGCATCAAGGTGGACCGCGTCCGCACCATCGCCGTCATCTTCTCCACGGTGCTGGCCGCCTGGGGGCAGCTCATCTTCCTGCAGAACATCGGCAACCTTCAGGTCTACGGCGCGCACGTGCAGGTCG
>DAIRUD010000110.1:0-6669 GCA_036803565.1 Synergistaceae bacterium
AACTCCGGGACGGAGAGCCCGAGGGTTTTCCACCGCTGCGGGGGAATAGCCGCCTCGGCGGCGGCCTGCGGCCCTTTACAGGCGAGCAGTTTGCCGCCCGGCCGCACGAGCGGGGAGAGGTATTCGGCCAGAACGCAGGTGTGCGCGACGGCGCGGGCGGCGGCCAGATCGAAAGTTTCCCGGTGTGCGGTGGCGGCGTAATCCTCCGAGCGCGCGTGCGCGACGACGACGTTTTCGCAGCCGAGGGCGTTGGCGATTTCCCGCGCCACGAGGAGTTTTTTCCCTACGCTGTCCAGCAGCACGACGCGCAGGTCGGGGCGGCACACCGCCCATACGAGGCCCGGCAATCCGCCGCCGGTCCCCACGTCGATCAAGCGTCCGCCCGCCGCAAGGAAATCGAGCAGGGGCAGCGCCGCCAGCGCGTCGCGGATGTGTTCGTCGTAAAGGGTGCCCGCATCGGAGGGACCGACGACGCGCACGCGCCGATTCGCCTGCGCGAGCAGCTCCGCATATTTTCGCAGTTTCGCCTCGATTTCCTCCCGGACCTGCACGGGTTCCATATTCACACCTCCCGCCACGCGTTTTTCCGCATCTTGACGGATTTCCCGTTTTTTGTCCAGTCCGTATTTACGAGGGGAAAAAGCCCGTCCCCGCTGGTATAATTCTGACGAGGATGGTGATGGCGTTGCGCGACACCGGCAAGGGACAGGCAGGCGGGGCTTTCCGCGGAGAGGCCCGCGAGGAGAGGTTTGGAACGTTTCGCGTCCTGGACCTCCGCGGGACGTGGCGGGACATGGGGCGCCAGTACGGCGCGCTCGCGGCGGACCTGCTGCGGGAAACATACGAACGGACGGTGGCTCCCAGGATCGCACAGGCGGACGGCAAGGAGCGGGAGCGCCTCGACGCCATCGCGCGCGGATTCCACGAAAACTACCCCCACCGCCTGCGGGAAGTCCTCGCGGGCATGGCCGAGACGTCGGGCTTGGACCTCGCCCAACACATGCTCCTGAACGCCGCGGAGGGCCTCTTTGCCGACGACGCCTTGGGCGGCAGGAGCGATTGCGCCTTTCCCATGCACTGCTCCGGCATCGCCGTCTGGGGGGAGTACTCCGCGGGCGCGCTGATCTACGGCAGAAACTACGACCGCTTCGGCCCTCCGGCGTCGTCGATGCGCGGCGAGCACCTCGTCGTCGCGGTCTATCACCCCTGCGACGGTTCGCTCGCCACGGCCACGATCGGCTATCCCGGCAGCGTCTACCTGACGACGGGCATCAACGAACGGGGCATCTTCGTCGCCGTCAACAACGGCGAGCCGTCCGGCGGCGCGTTGCAATACCACAACCGCGTTCCCGCGGTGGCCGAGCTTCTGCTCTTCCTGACCGATTCCCCGAACCTCGACCAGCTGGAGAGCTTTCTCCAGTCCACGCGCTCGAACTTCGCCTACGTCGTCGGCACCGCCGACGACCAGACGTCCCGCTGTTTCGAGTGGCCGGTGTTCGACGTCAAGAGAAGGCTGTCGGTCCGGCGGCCCGGCCTGATGGTGGCGACGAATCATTTCACCGAACCCTCCTGGGGGCTTCCGCGCCCCGACGACGAAAAATTCTTCCGCACGCGCACCCGGCGGCAGAACCTGCTCAACCTCGCGGAACACTTCAAGGGCAGTATCGACCTCGCGCGCATGAAAAAGATCATGGACACCCGCATCGAGGACCTCGGCGCGACGACGGACGAGACGGAATACCAGGTCGTCGCCCTTCCGGACTCGATGACGTTGTCCATCAAGGTCCCCGGCCTCACCGAATGGGTGGACATCCCCATCGGGGAGTTCATGTGACGGACGCGCAAAACAGCGACAACCGATAAAACGGAGAAAAGACGGCCCCTGCGAGGGCCGTCTCGCTTTGGCGAAAATCGGGCGATCCGCCTTGCGGTGTCGCCGTGCAATCCATTATTATGGACCGGCTGTGTTGCGTTTTACTTTCTCGCGGAGGTGATGTGCGTGTCCATTATAGAAGAGAACAGACTGCCGATCGAAAAACTGCGGAAGAGGACGGATGTCGCCTCGCTGGGATTTCAGACGACGGACGAACTGGAGTGCATGAAACAGCTGATCGGGCAGGCGCGGGCGGTCAACGCCATATCGTTCGGCCTCGAGGTCGACAGCAAGGGATACAACCTGTTCATCGTCGGCAACCCGGGCAGCGGCCGCACCACATACACGCTGGAGGAAATGCGCAACCGGGCGGCGAAGATGCCCGCGCCAGACGACTGGGTCTACGTCTACAACTTCGAGGAGCCGGGCGAACCGCTGTCCGTCAACCTCCCCGCGGGCTGCGGCAAGACGCTGGCGTCCGGCATGGACGATCTCGTCGAGGAACTGAAGACCAGCCTGGGCAAGGCCTTCGACAACAGCGCCTACGAGGACAGCAAGGCCCAACTGGTCAAGGATTTCCAGGAGGGCGTGGGGGAGCTGATGGAGAACCTGCGCAACTACGCGTTGGAGCAGAATTTCTCGATCAAGCGCACGCCGCAGGGTTTCGTCAACCTCCCGCTGATCAAGGAAACCGCCAAGGAGGAGGAGGGCGAGGAGCCCGCCGAGGAACCCAAGACCGTCACGCGCGAAATGCAGCCGGACGAGTTCGAGCAGCTCTCCGAGGAGGAACAGAACGCGATCCAGAAGAAGTCCGAGGAGATCGCGCAAAAAACGCTGGAAACCCTGCGCACCATGCGCGAACGGGAGAAGGATCTGAAGGAAAAGATCCGCGAGCTGGACGGCGAGATCTGCCGCAACGCGATCCGCCCGATCCTCTCCGAGTTCAGCGAGAAATTCCCGGAAAACGAGAAGCTGAACGGTTGGATCGAAAAGCTGACCGAGGACATCATCGACAATTTCGGCATGTTCGTCGCCGCCACCCGCGACGAGAACGCCGAGGTGGACTTCAGCCGTTACACCGTCAACGTGTTCGTCTCCAACGACCCGGAGGCGGGCGCGCCGGTGATCCGGGAGACCAACCCGACGTATTACAACATGGTCGGCAAGATCGAGTACGAAAGCCGACAGGGATACCTGTACACGGACTTCCACCGCATCAAGGCGGGCGCGCTACAGCGCGCCAACGGCGGCTACCTGCTGCTGGAGGCGGAAAACGTCCTGCGCCAGTTCATGTCCTGGGAAGCGCTCAAGCGCGCGCTCACCTCGGGCAGCCTGACGATCGAAAACCTGGGAGAGCACCTGGGCTACGTCCCCGTCGCCTCGCTGCGCCCGGAGGCCGTCCCCGTCAACGTCAAGGTGGTCATCGTCGGGACGTATTACCTGTACTACCTCCTGAATCTGTACGACCCCGAATTCCAGAAGATCTTCAAGATCAAGGCCGACTTCGAGTCCGACATGCCGCGCACGGCGGAGATGGAGTACAAATTGGCCTGCGTCATCGCCCATTTCGTCAAGAACGACGGGCACATCCCCTTCACCGCGTCGGCCGTCGCGGAGGTCATCGAGTGCGCCTCCCGGCTGGTGGACGATCAGGAGCGGATGTCGACGCAGTTCAACAAGATCGCCGAGCTGCTCACCGAGGCCACGGTCTGGGCGCGGATGGACAAGGCGGAACAGGTCGATTTCCGGCACGTGATCAAGGCCTTCAACGAGAAGATCCACCGCTCGAACCTGGTCGAGGAGCGCTACCGCCGCGCCTTCGAGACGGGCGTCATCCGCATCGACACGGAGGGCTCGCGCGTCGGGCAGATCAACGGCCTCACCGTCATGTCCCTCGTGGACCACACCTTCGGGCAACCGGTCCGCATCAGCGCCAACGTCTTCATGGGGCAGGAGGGCATCGTCAACATCGAGCGCGAGGTCAAGATGACCGGCCCCATCCACAACAAGGGGCTGTTGACCCTCTCCAGCTACCTCGGCAGAAAATACGCGCAGGACATGCCCCTCTCGGTCGCCGCGCGCATCGCTTTCGAGCAGACCTACTCCGGGATCGAGGGCGACAGCGCCTCGTCGACCGAGCTCTACTGCCTCCTCTCCGCCCTCTCCGGAGCGCCGATCCGCCAGGATATCGCGGTGACCGGCTCCGTCGACCAGTTCGGCGAAGTGCAGCCGATCGGCGGCGTCAACGAGAAGATCGAGGGCTTTTTCAGCTATTGCCGGACCAGGGGCCTGACCGGAACGCAGGGCGTGATGATCCCCCAGCAGAACGTCCGTCATCTCATGCTGCACTACGACGTCCTCGACGCCGTCCGAGAGGGCAAATTCCACATCTGGGCGGTCGGCACCATCGACGAGGGCATCGAGATCCTCACCGGCGTTCCCGCGGGAGAGCCGGACGAAAGCGGGGAATACCCGCCGGAGAGCATTCACGGCCGGACCAAGGCCTGCCTGCGCAGCTGGCTGGAGCGCGCGGCAAAGCTCAAGAAACAGCTCTCGAAGCAGGGCAAGGACGCGGAGGACGATGAGCAGGATCACGACGAAGACCAAATCGGCGACGACGGCGAAGAAAACTGATCCGGAAATCGCGCCCGCCAGAGGGCGCGGTAGACGGTCAGAAAAGGCGGCGGCGGGCGATTATGGCTCGCCGGAGCACATCATCGCCGTTCTCGACGCCCTCGACGCCGTCTATCGCAACGACGCCCTGCCGCCCGACGTATACGCCACCGGCGAACCGCTGGACGGCCTGATCCTGACGTTGCTCTCGCAGAACACAAACGACCGCAACCGCGACATGGCGTACCATGCCCTGCGCGCGGCATACCCGACGTGGCGCGAGGTGGCGGGTCTGACCGCCGGCGAAATCGCCGCGCGCATCCGCCCCGCCGGCCTCGCGCCCACCAAATCGCAGCGGATGCGGGAGGTGCTCGAACGGATCCACCGCGATTTCGGCGATTACAGCCTGCGCGCCATGCAGGCGTGGGAGGCGGCGGCCGTGCGCGAATACCTGACGGCCCTGCCGGGCATCGGGCCCAAGACGGTGGCCTGCGTCATGGTCTTCGACCTGGATATGCCCGCCTTTCCCGTGGACACGCACGTGGCGCGGGTATCACGCCGCCTCGGCTGGGTTTCGCCGCAAACGCCCCCGGAAAAAATCCAGGACTTCCTGGAGGCGACCGTTCCTCCCGCACGTTGCAGGGGAGGACACCTGAACATGATCGAGCACGGCCGCAAGGTCTGCGGCGCGCGGCGCGCGGACTGTGCCGCCTGCGCCGCGGCGGACCTCTGCCGCTATCGGCGGGAAACGGATTCCGCAGCCTGACCGATGGGAGCGCGATACGCCGTCGGCGTCGCCCGTTGTGAAAGCTATGCACCGGCGGACGTCAGCGAAGCGCTGCGGCTGGCGGTGGAACGGGCGGGGGGGTGGCCCGCGCCGGTCGCGGATGCGATCCTCCTAAAGACGAACGCCCTCTCCCCGTCGCCGCCGGAAAAAGCCGTCACCACGCACCCGGAGGTCCTGCGCGCCGCCGTCGCGGCGCTTCGCCGCGCAAACGACGCGGCCGAGGTACACATCGCCGACAGCCCCGGCTATATTTTCACCGACGCCAAACGCCTGTTCGAGAAAACCGGCATCCAGGCGCTGACCAATGCGGAGGGTGTGACCGCGGGGCCGTTGCACGATCTCGGCGTCGCCGTCGTGCGCGGGGGGGATGTCGGGTTCCGCGCGCTCCCGGAGGCCCGCGTCGCGCGGCGCTACCTCGAGGCGCCCTACTGCGTCAATGCCGCGAAACTGAAGACCCACGTGGAGACCGAGATGTCCGGCTGCATCAAAAATATCTTCGGCTCGGCGGACACGGAGACCCGCAAGACGTGCCACCGTTCCACCTCCCAACGCCGCCTGGCGGAGGCGATCGTGGACCTGTACGGCATCCGCCCGCCCGCTTTCCACATCCTCGACGCCGTCGTCGGGATGGAGGGCGACGGCCCGTCGCACGGGCGGCCGCGCCTCGCCGGATGGATCCTCGCGGGCGCCAACGCCCTGGCCGTGGATTGGGCGGCGTGCAAAATCATGGGTTACGGAAACCCGAGGGCGATTCCCCTGATCGCCGCGGCGGTCGACCGGGGCATCGGCCCCGCCGCGGAATCCCAGATCGATTTACGCGGCGCCGGGTGGGAGGAGTTGCCCGTGCCCGGCTTTCGCAAGTCGTCGGGCGCGCTGCGCCTGCTGCCCACTTTCCTGCGGGGCATGGCGCACAGCCTCGTGTCCATACGCCCCGTCCTGGAACGAAGCGCCTGCACCCGTTGCGGCATCTGCGCGAAGGTCTGCCCGACGGACGCCATCCGCTACGAAGAGGGGTATCCGCGCATCGACGCCGCCAAATGCGTGCGCTGCCTCTGCTGTCACGAAATGTGCCCGCCGGGCGCCATGCTTGTGCGAAAGAACCTGATCGCCCGCGCCGTAAGCGGTTTTCGCGGAGAGGGCGGCAACTGAACGCCGCGGGACGCGGCTTGCCGCCGTTGTGGTAGAATGGTTTCGGCTGCGCGCCAACGCAGCCGAGATGGAGGCGGTATAAAGCATGTTGAAAGGGATTTTGAAAGCCCTGGGGCTGGATCCGAACGATAGAACGGTCGCCCGTTACCGGGACAAGGCGGAGGAGATCGCCCTGCTGGAAAAAGACGTACAGGCGCTCTCCGACGAGGAAATGAAGAACTCCGCGTCGTTCTTCCGCGAGCGGCTC
>DAIRUD010000111.1:0-6626 GCA_036803565.1 Synergistaceae bacterium
GGTCTTTCCGAGTTCGCGGAGAAATTTCCCACCCGCTTTTTCGACGTGGGCATCGCCGAAGGGCATATGCTGACGTATGCGGCGGGGTTGGCCGCCGGTGGGCTGCGCCCGGTCGCCTGCGTCTACTCGACGTTTCTGCAGCGCGCGATGGATCAGATCGTACACGATATCGGCATGCAAAAGCTGCCCGTGCTCGTCGCCGTCGACAGGGCGGGGTTGAACGGGGAGGACGGAGAGACTCACCAGGGGCTTCTGGACGTCGCCTGGGGAAAGAGCGTCCCCGATCTCACGATCGCCGCGCCGCGCGACAAGGCGGACCTTGCCGCCATGATGGCCGGGTGGCTGGAGCGTTCGCTGCCGATGATGATCCGCTACCCCAAGGGCACCGCGCCGGAGGGCGTGGCGCGCACGGGAGAAACCGCGCGTACGGCGCCCTGGGGCAAGGCGGAGATTTTGCAGCATGGCGAAAGTACGTGCCTCGTCGGTTTCGGCGCGACGGTGCCGTGCCTGCTGGAGGCGGCGCAAGGCTGTGCCGCCCGGGGATTTGCCGCGCCCACCGTCGTCGACCTGCGCTTCGTCTCGCCGCTCGATTGGGAGACCATCGATCCGTTGCTGGAAGAACACGCGCTGGTCGTGGTGGCCGAGGACGGCTACCTTGCCGGAGGCGTGGGCGAGGCGATCGCCGCGCGCGCCGCGTGTACCGGACAGGCGTGCCGCGTCAGCCTTCTCGGCGTCGACGGCGCGTATATCCCGCACGCTTCACGCGCGGAGCAGCTTGTCGACTGCGGCCTTGTCCCGGAGAGCGTGCTGGAGACGATCGAAGGATTTTATGGCAAAATCGACACTGCGGCGTCTGGATAAGCTGCTGGTGGAGCGGGGGGTTTCCGCCTCCCGCGAGGCCGCCAAAGAGTTGATTTTATCCGGAAAGGTGCGCGTGTCCGGTTTTCTTCAGGAAAAACCCGCCTCCCTCTGCGCGGCGGATGCGCATGTCGAGGTGGATGTGCCAGCCGACGGGGCTCGTTGGGTGAGCCGCGGCGCGTACAAGCTGTTGCGGGGGCTCGATGTCTTCGGCGTGGATCCGGCGGGGTGGGATTGCGTGGATATCGGCGCGTCGACCGGGGGGTTCACGCAGGTCCTCTTGGAACGGGGCGCGCGGCGGGTGGCCGCCGTCGACGTCGGATACGGACAGATGGCGTGGTCCCTGCGCAACGATCCGCGCGTGCGCCTTTTGGAGCGGACCAACGCACGCTTCGTCGACGTCGATGCGATCGGGTGGCGGGCGGACCTGCTCACGGTCGATGCGTCGTTCATCTCCCTGCGCCTGCTGCTGCCGAACCTTCAGGAGTTATTGGCGGATAATGGGGCGATGATCGCGCTGGTCAAGCCGCAGTTCGAGGTGGGGCGGGAGCGCGTCGGACGCGGTGTGGTCCGCGACCCGGCCCTGCATGTGGAGGTTCTCGAGAACGTCGCAGCCTTTGTCCGCGAACGGACGCGCCTTTCGCTGGCCGGAGCGACCTATTCTCCGATCCGAGGTCCCGAAGGGAATATCGAATTCATCTTTTTCCTGACGGCCGCTTCCCCGGTCCTTTCCGGCGAAGCGGCGCCGGAGAATTTCGAGTCGCTGGTACGCGAGGCTCACGAATACGGGAGTAGATAAATGCAGACAAGGGTTGTCGGGCTTTTCTACAAACACGACCGCGAGCGCAGTGCGGAGATCGCGGACAAGATCCGTTCCGCCTCGTACAGCGGCGTGGACGTCCGGTTCGTTTTGGGGGAGGACGACGGCGAGGGGACGTACGACTCCGTCTGGACGGAGGCGTTCTGCCGCATGGAGTTCGCGGTGTCCATCGGCGGGGACGGCACGTTCCTGCGGACGGCGCGCGTGGTGCGCGACCTCGGCGTTCCCCTGTTCGGCGTCAACACCGGGCATCTCGGCTTTCTCGCCGCGGGCAATCCCGCAACGGCGGTGGAGGATCTCTGGCAGATCCTGACGCGCCAGTACCGCCTCATGACACGCTTTCCGCTGAAGGGGCAGCTGTTTCGAAACGGCACTTTGCTGGGCGAGATTTACGCGCTCAACGAGGTGACGGTGACGAAAGGGCAGCTCGCCCGCCCCATCGACCTCTCCGTCCGGGCGGGGGGGACGGATCTGTACCGCTTCCTCTCCGACGGCATCATCGTGTCCACCCCGACCGGCTCGACGGCGTATGCGCTCTCGGCCGGCGGCCCCGTCATCCACCCGGATGTCCGCTGTATGCTCATCGTGCCGATCTGTCCCCACTCCCTGTATCCCAGGCCGGTCGTGCTGGGAGAGCGGGAGACGGTGGAGATTTCCCTTTCCGGAGAGGCCGAGGATATCGTGCTCTCCGCCGACGGACAGCTGAACGTGCGGTTGGCGCGCGACGACCTCATCCGCCTCACGCTCGACACGGAGCGCGGGGTGCAGGTGATCAAGCTCGATGAGGGGTCGTATTACGAAGTGCTCCAGGGCAAACTCGGTTGGGGCGGTACGGACTGTCGGCCGAAGGAAAGGTCGGGCGAGCGGGAATGATCGAGACGCTCCGCGTCCGGGGAGTTGGGGGAATCGACACCGCCGTCCTGGATTTCACCGGTCGGTTTATCGTTATCACCGGCGAGAGCGGTTCCGGGAAGAGCAGTCTCGTGCGCGCGCTCGAGTTCCTCTCCGGCAGGCGCGCTCAGCTTTCGTCGATCCGCTCCGGGGCGGACGAGGCGGTCGTCGAGGCGCTTTGGAGTTCCATCGACGGCGAGGACGAGGCCGTAACGCGGCGCAGCCTCAGCCGGGCGGGAAAAGGGCGCGTCGCGATCCGGGGCGCGATGGCGACGGCGGGCGAGCTCGCCGCGTTCTGCGCTCCACGCCTGGGGATACAGAGCCAGTTCGCGCAGCTCGACCTGTTGGACCCGGCCCGCCAGTTGGAATTGGTGGACCTGTGCGGCGGGGAGGCGTTGCTGGCGGCGAAATCGCGTCTCGCGGAGGTCTTCCCGGAGATGCTCGCGGCCGAGCGCGCGATTTTGGATGTGAAGCGGCGGCAGGCGGAGGTGGAGCGGGCACTGGAGGGCGCGCCCGCGCGCGTGCGGCAGATTCGCGCCCTGCAGCTCCGGCCGGAGAGCGAGCGTGAATGGGCTTCGGAGCTGGAGACCGTCGAACGCCAGCTCAAGGATGCCGACCGCTACGAGGGGTTGGTGCGCCGCATGCAAGGCGGGGACCAGGAGGTCGATCTGACGGAGCAGATCGCCCTTTTGCTTCGCGAGGCCTATGCCGTCGCCCCCGAGGAATCCCTTGCCCGCTGGACGGAACTGGGGGAGACGGCGCTTTCGTCGTTGCAGGAGCTCTTTGCCGCAGTGCGCTCGGAGCTCGGCGTCCTGCCGCGGGAGGCCCTGGAGGAGGCACAGGAGAAACTCGAGGCACGGCTTGGGGCGCTGCGCAGGTTGAAGCGGGAAACGGGGCTGGATTCTTCCGCGGCGTTGTTGGCTTATCTCGACGAAGTCGAGGGGCAAAACGCGTGGCTCCGGGACAGCCGGGGCGAGATGGAGCGCCTGCAGGCGCGCGCGGCGGAGCTGCGCACGGAAACGGCGGCGCTCGCCAGGAGCCTGCGTTCGCTGCGCGAAGCGGCGGCCAAGCGCTTCGAGGCAAGCGTGAACCGCCATCTGGGCGATTTGGCGATGACCGACGTCCGTTTTTCCGTCCTCGTAAACCGGCTGGAGAAGGTGCGGGCGACGGGGGCGGAGACGGTGGCGTTTTTGTTGGCGCAGAAGGACCTTCCCCCGGGACCGGTTTCACGGGTGGCGTCGGGGGGAGAGTTGAGCCGGATTCTCATCGCGATCCAGGCATCGATGGAGCCGGAGCGTCTGCCCAGTACCCTCGTGTTCGACGAGGTGGAGGCCGGGTTGGGCGGGCGCACCGCCTTGCTGGCGGGCGAAAAGTTACGGGAAATTTCGCGGCATTGCCAGACCGTTCTCATCACGCACGAGGCGACGATCGCGGCCATGGCCGACCAGCACTTTCTCGTCAGCCGAAAGGGGGACGAGACGGAGGTGCGCGGGATTTCCGGAGAGCAGAGAATTGCCGAGATCGCGCGCATGCTCGCCGGGTCCGACACGCCCGAGGCGCTGGATCACGCGCGGGCGTTGCTGGAACGGCGGAATCTTTGACCATTCGAACAACGGAGGTGAAACACATGATTCCGGAGACGGAGTGGAAAGAGAAACGGATGATCTATCTATACCGACATACGCGGCACGGGCGTTCGAGTATCGTTCCCTGCACGATGCGCTTGATGTCCGCGGAAGACTTCGACGACGCGCGGGCGCTCCATCGCAGCGTCACGAAAGGATTGAGCCGCGATATATTCGCTCCGACTCCGGACGAGGATCTCGTGCGCCTGCTTGCGGGAGAGGGGATATCCTTGGGCGTGTGGCATGAGGCCCAGCTGATCTGTATGCGGGCCATCGTGACGGGCGGCGAATGGATGGAGGAGATCCTGACGGACATGGGCGTCCCCAGGGATCCCACCCATCGTACCGCCTATACCGAGCACTGCATCGTCGAGCGGGGATACCGCGGCAACAATATCCAGTTTCTGACGCACTATCGCATCGAAAACTACATTGCCGACCACTTCGATACGGTCTACACGACGGTCGCACCGAAAAATATCTTCAGCCTGCAAAACGTCCTGGCCTGCGATTTCGTCGTCGTCGGGATGCGGGAGCTCTACGGAGGATACATGCGCTACGTCCTCTCCAAGTCCTTCCAATCGCCCCTTTCCATCTGGACGAACGGGCACTACGTCGTCCCCATCACCGACGTGGAGCGACAGAAGCGGCTGCTTGCGGATGGGTACGTCGGTTACAAGGCGATCCGCAAGCAGAGAGGCTTTTGGATCCTCTATGCGCCCTCTTCGGAGACGGACCCCGCGCCGGAAAAATAGCAGGGCGGGGTGTTCCTGCGGGGGATTCCGCCGCCGGAAAACCGACTTTCCACGGACTCGGCGGAACGCCCGAATCCGCCCTCCCGAGATTGACGAACGACACCTTGCTGATAATATATATCTCGTGTGTCACAGGCACGGGGTTTTTCCACAATGGGGCGTCCGGCCCGAATTTCGATGCGAAACGTGAAATAGATTCGACGAGACGACGGCATGCCGTGTGATGCGAAGCGTCGCATTCGTATAGAAGCTAGAAGGAGGAATGAAGTACATGGGGACACGCAGACCAGAGGACATCCGCACCATAGCACTTGTATCGCACGGTGGCGCCGGGAAGACGTCGCTGACCGAGGCCCTGCTGTTCGACAGCGGCGCCATCTCCCGCATGGGTAAGGTCGACGATAAAAACACCGTTTCGGACTTCGACCCCGAGGAGCAGAAGCGCTCGATCTCGATCAACAGCGCGCTTTGCACCTTCGAGTACCAGGGGAAGACGATTCACCTGATCGACACCCCGGGCTTCTCCGATTTCTACTTCGAACAGCGCGCGCCGATGCGGGTCGTGGATGCCGCGGTCATCGCGATCAACGCCACCGCGGGCGTCGAAGTGCAGACGCGCAAGGTTTGGGACTTCTCCGAGGAGTTCGGCGTCGCCTCGATCTTTTACATCAGCAAGATGGACAAGGAGCATGCCGACTTCGACGGTGCTGTGGCCGATATCCAGAACAACCTCACGAACAAGGCGCTGCCTCTCTACCTCCCCATCGGCCAGGAGGCCTCCTTCAAGGGTATCGTGAACGTCGTCACCGGCAAGGCATATACATATAAAGGGGATGGCTCGAAGGATTTCTCCGCAGGGGATGCGCCCGCGGACATGGCGGACGCCCTCGCCGCCGCCAAAGACGCGCTGATCGAGCGCGTCGTCGAGGCGGACGACGAGCTCATGATGCGCTACCTCGATGGCGAGGCGCTTTCGCAGGAGGAGGTGGAAGGCGCGCTCCGCAAGGCGGTCGTGCAGCGGATCGTTTTCCCGATCATCCCCGCCGCGAGCGTGCCCAACATCGGCGTCATGCAGTTGTTGGAGGCATTTTGCGACTACTTCCCCTCGCCGCTCGACATGCCGCCGCGCGAGGCGCTCAAGGGCGAGACCGAGGAGACCGTCGAGATCACGCCGAGCGTCGACGCCCCCTTCATGTCGCTCTGTTACCGGATCATGGTCGACCCCTACGTCGGCAAGCTCTCCTTCATCCGCGTCTTCTCCGGGAAGCTCACGTCCGACCAGATGATCTACAACGTCACGAAGGGCGTGGAGGAGCGTATCAGCTCCTTCCGCTTCATGCGCGGCAAAGAGGGCACCGATGCCAAGGAGGTCATCGTCGGCGATATCGTCGCCATTCCCAAACTGGACAGCACGACGGTGGCCGACACCCTCTCCGTCAAGGGGCAGGAGAACCGCTTCCCGCCGATCAAACTGCCCAAGCCCGTCTACAGCCTCGCCATCTTCCCCAAGAGCCGGGCGGACGAGGACAAGCTGGGCAACGCGGTGAAGAAGATCCTCGAGGAGGATATGACGCTCAAGTTCGCGAAGTACGCGGACACCAACGATTCGATCCTCTCCGGCATGGGCGACATGCACCTGGACATCGCGCTCTCCCGCATCAAGGACCGCTACAAGGT
>DAIRUD010000112.1:0-6624 GCA_036803565.1 Synergistaceae bacterium
TGACCCTGGTGATGAACTGGTTTTTCCGGTTCAGCTTGGCCTCCAGGTCCGGGGTTTTGTTGCGCGCCTCCGTCCGGACGTTTTCGTAGCGCTCGTCGGCCTCGATCGCCATGACGCAGGCGTCGCTTTCGAACGATTCCTTCCGCTTCTCCTTCTCGATTTCGCGCTCCGCCTTCAGGTCCTCTCCGAGTTCGGCCATCTGGTTGCAAATCTCGCAATGTTTGTCGTTCAACGGCGTCGCCTCCCATCTTTGCGTTATACAAACATGGTAAAGCAGCCTTGGCGACAAAACAAGACATTATTAATTATTTTAATGACAAAATATAATTTTAATCAATGTTTCGGCGTCAATGTTCGTCCGACGGGCAGCCGATGTCGAAAAATTCCTCGATCGCCTTGTGCACGAAGCGCGCCTTTTCGTTGTCGGCGAGCGTGTAATAGACTTCCTTTCCCTCGCGTCGGCCGTTGATCAGCCCGTGCAGGCGCAGCGTCTTGAGGTGGTGGGAGACGGCGGAGTCGCTCATATCCACGGCGACGGCGATGTTGGAGACGCACTCCTCGCAGTGGCAGAGCAGCCAGAGGATGCGCAGCCGGGAGCCGTCGCCGAGCTGCTGGAAGACGGGGGCCGCCTCCAGAAAGCGCTCGGTCTCCGGCATCCGCTTCAGCACGTTGTGAATCGTATCGCCGTGATCGTGGGGCAAGATCTTGTTTTTCATGGCCGCCTCCCCGGATCGTCCGCAAGTTCGTCGCGCCGCGCGCGCCATACCGTGTTGCGCATGATAGTAGCCTCCTTCGGAAACCGTGTCAAACCGGAAATCCGGCGTGCCGCAAACATCCGGGCGAAATGGGCGTTTTTTCGCAGGCGATACGTCTGGCGATTTTCCATTCGACGGCGTACAATCATCGTGAGATATCGCGAAAGAATATCTCCAGGCAGGGCGTGATCGAAGAAATGCCGCTTCCGGCATTTCGGCGGGCGCGCGACGGAGCGGATCGTTTTCGATTCCGCGCGCACCCTGGACCTTCCATCGACACGCCGGGAAGGTGCGCTATGTTTCGAAACCTGAATCTGAAAACGAAGATATTCCTCCTGGTCGCCCCGGTCGTCATCGTCTCGTTTATGGCCGTCGCCTGGATCGTCTCCAACCGCAGCATCGAAATGGCCAAGCGGGACGCCTTCAATCTGGCGGCGGAGATGGCGGAGAAGTACAAGAACGAGATCAAGGCGGAGCTGCAGGGCGCGCGGGTCACGTCGGAGACGCTGTCCACGGTGTTCGAGACGCTCAAGGACCACGGCCTCACCGATCGCGACATGATGAACGACATCCTGCGCAACGCCCTGGCCCAGAAGGAGTACATCACCGCCTTCTGCATCGCCTACGACCCGGAAATGCTCGACGGCAAGGACACCCTCTTCGCCGGGACCGGTCCGTACGACGACACCGGCAGGTACGCGCCCTACTGGAACAAGCTCGGCGGCGTCATCTCGGCCGAGCCCCTGGCCGACATCGACGCCCAGGATTGGTACATCGTGCCCAAGGCGACCAAGCGCGAATACATCACCGACCCCTACCCCTTCCAGGTGCAGGGGAACGACGTCATTCTGGCCAGCCTGATCTTCCCCATCGTCCACGACGGCGAGTTCATCGGCATCATCGCCTCCGACATCGTCCTGGACAAGTTGCAGGAGATGGTGACGCGCGTCAACAGCCACAACGAAGGCGGCTACACGGAGATCTTCTCCAACTCCGGCGTCGTCGTGGCGCACCCGGAGAAGGCGTATCTGGGCAAGGACCTGTCGGAAATCCTCCTCCACGACATGCTGCGCTCCCGACCTGACCGATCGGCCGAGGCCCTCCGCTACGCAAGGGAATATCTGGAAAAGCACCCCCTGCGGGACCCGGCGGACGAGGCGCAAGCCGCGGAACATGCGCGCCTCGAGGCGTGCGTCCGCAACATCGAGGCCTACGCCACCGACCGGACCGCGCTCGCCCCGTCGCTCTTCTCGCCGGGAATCGCCGAGGCGATGCTGCGGGCGGACGAGAGCAGCCTGCGTTACGCGGTCGAAGTCAGGGACGCGGTCAAAAACGGCGAGCTGTACATCTCGAGCGACGCGCGCTTCTACACCGTCTACATGCCCATCCAGTTCAGCAGCGTCACGCGGCCCTGGTCGGTGGCGGTGCGCATCCCCACGAGCGAGATCCTCCGGGCGGCGAACGACGTGCGCAACTACGTCCTGGGGATTTCCGCCGTTTCGGTGTGCGCGATCCTGCTCCTCCTCTACCTGATCGCCAGGAACCTGGCGAACCCGATCCTGGTGCTGGCGCGGACCGCCAGGACGATCGGGGAGGGGCACTTCGACGTCGACGTGCCGGCGAGCCGCGGGAACGACGAAATCGGCCTGCTCTCCCGCGCCTTCAAGGTCATGGCCGAAAAGATCGACGAGCTGGTCACCAAGCTGCAGAACTACGCCAAGGAGCTGGAGGAGAAGAACGAGAACCTCAACAGGCTGAACGAGCAACTCGTCGCCGCCAAGGACCAGGCGGAGAACTCCAACCGGGCGAAGAGCGATTTTCTCTCCCACATGAGCCACGAGATGCGCACGCCGCTCAACGCCATCATCGGCATGACGTCCGTCGGCAAGACGGCGCCCGACGCCGAGAAGAAGGATTACGCCTTCGGCAAGATCGAGAGCGCGTCCACCCACCTGCTGGGCGTCGTCAGCGACATTCTCGACATGTCGAAGATCGAGGCCAACAAGCTGAAGCTGGACGTCGCGGAGTTCGACTTCGAGAAGATGCTGCAAAAAGTCGTCAACGTCGTCAACTTCCGGCTGGAGGAGAAGCGGCAGACCTTCCACGTGACCATCGACCCGGCCATCCCCAACTGGCTGGTGGGCGACGACCAGCGCCTGGCGCAGGTGATCACCAACCTGCTCTCCAACGCCGTGAAGTTCACGCCGGAGGGCGGCTCCATCCGCCTCGACACGCGGCTTGCCGAGGAAAAGGAGGGCGTCTGCGCGATCCTGTTCGACGTGGTCGACACGGGGATCGGGATCAGCAGGGAACAACAGGCGCGCCTCTTCCATTCGTTCCAGCAGGCGGACAGCAGCACGTCCCGCAAATTCGGCGGCACGGGGCTGGGCCTTGCGATTTCGAAACGCATCGTCGAGATGATGGACGGAGATATCGGGATCGAATCGGAGCTGGGCAAGGGCGCGACGTTCAGCTTCACCGTGCGCCTCGCGCGGGGCGCGGAGGACGGCCGGAGCCTCCTGCCCCCCGGCGAAACCCTCGAAGGCGTCCGTATTCTGGTGTTGGACGAGGACCCCGAGGTGCTGGAGCACTTCCGGGAGGTGGAGCGTAAGCTCGGCATCGCCTGCGACGCCGCGTCCACCGGCGCGGAGGCGGCGGCGATCGCGGGCGGCAAGGCGTACGACGCCTGCTTTATCGACTGGAAGATGAGCGGCCTTGACCCCTTCGCGTTCGCTGAAGGAGTCAAGGAGCAAAACCCGGACGCCTGCGTCGTGGCGATGATTTCGTCGGCGGGCTGGAGCGCCAACGCCGAAGGGTTGAAGGAGGCGGGCGTGGATCGTTTCCTGACGAAGCCGCTCTTCTCCTCCGACATCGCCGCGGCGATCATCGCCTGCGTCCACGGCGGCGCGCGACCGACGGAGGAAGCGCCGCAGCCCGACGAAACGGACGCCTTCGCCGGACGGCGCATCCTGCTGGCCGAGGACGTGGAGGTCAACCGGGAGATCGTGCTGACCCTGCTGGAGCCGACGGGCCTCGGGATCGACTGCGCGGAAAACGGCGAGGAGGCCCTGCGGGCGTTCGCCGAGAACCCGGAGCGCTACGACATGATCTTCATGGACCTGCAGATGCCCAAGATGGACGGGCTGGAGGCGACCCGCCGCATCCGCGCGCTGGACGTCCCGCGGGCAAACACGATCCCCATCATCGCGATGACGGCGAACGTGTTTCGCGAGGATATCGAAAAGTGCCTGGAGGCCGGGATGCAGGGACACGTCGGCAAGCCGCTGGACCTGGGCGCGGTGTTGGCCACGCTGCGCAAGTACCTGTCGCGCGAGGGCGAATAAGCATATTTATATTCGGCGCGCGGCCGGTCCCCCCCAGTCGGCCCCAGAGGGGGCCGGGGCTGGGCACGACGACACGTTTCGCCTTCCCCCCAGAGAGACCTGCCGCGCGTCATTAAAATACGAGAGCGTGTTCACTTCGTGGGGCTCCGCCCCACTCCCCGGCAGGGGATTGCAATCCCCTGCACCCCTGTATCTTCGATGCCATATCTCAATGCTGCTTTGTTCCAGCCGCTGCAACGAACAATCGCGATTACGACATTTTCCGCACGGCGCTTCCTACCCGTGCAGGAAGCGGTACAGCAGCTCCAGCAGCCGGTCCATCTCCACCGGCTTGGCGAGGTGGACGTTCATCCCGTGGGCGACCGCCTTGTCGATATCCTCCTTGAAGGCGTTGGCCGTCTGCGCCACGATGGGCACGGTCCCGGCGTCCGGGCGGTCCAGCGCGCGGATGGCCATCGACGCGTCGTAGCCGTTCATGTTGGGCATCTGCACATCCATGAGGATGATGTCGTAGTAGCCGGGCGGCGACATCCGGAAGGCGTCCAGCGCCTCCTGCCCGTCGGCCACCTCGTCGATGGCGATCCCCGTGTCCTCCAGCATCGACGCCACGACCATCCGGTTCACGGCGACGTCGTCCACGAGCAGCATGCGGCGGCCCGCGAATTTACCCGCCGCGTCGGTGTCGACCGTCTGTTCCGCCGGCACCTCGGCCGCCTCCTGCAGCCAGATGGAGAAGCGGAACGCGCTCCCCTCCCCCAGCGTGCTCTCCACCGTCAGGTCGCCGCCGAACAGCTGCACGATGCGCTTGCTGATGGCCAGCCCCAGCCCGGTGCCGCCGTGTTTCCGCGCGACGTCGCTGCCCCCCTGCTCGAAGGATTCGAACACCTTGTCCAACGCGTCCGCGGCGATGCCGATCCCCGTGTCGCGCACCTCGAACGCGGCCAGCGTCCGGCCGTCCCGCTCGTCCAGGCGGCGGATGGAGAACTCGATGCGGCCGCCCTCCGGGGTGAACTTCACCGCGTTGCCCAGCAGGTTGATCAGCACCTGGCGCAGCCGCAGGGAGTCGACGCTGAAGACCGGCGGGTCGAAGACGTCGAAGCGGGTCTCGAGGCGGATGCTCTTCTCGTCGCAGCGCGGCCGGATGATGCTGACGACCGTCTCGGCCAGTTTCGCGAGCGCCATCGCCTCCTCGGAGAGCTCGATCCGCCCCGCCTCGATCTTGGACAGGTCGAGGATATCGTTCAACAGCCCCAGCAGATGCTGCGAGGAGACCCCGATCTGGTCGATCTGGTGTTTGATCGAGCGGATTTCCTCGTCATCCCCCTTGAGGCCGTCCAGCTTCTTGTTGACGATCCCGGCAAGGCCGACGATGGCGTTCATCGGGGTGCGGATCTCGTGGCTCATCCGCGCCAGGAAGTCGCCCTTGTGGCGGTTGGCCTCGTTGGCGTCGTTGACCGCCTTCTCCAGCTCCTCCTGCGTCCGGCGCAGCTCCCCCTCGATCTTCACGCGCGCCGTGACGTTGCGGGCGAAGCCGAGCAGGCCGACCAGCTTGCCGTCGGCGTCGTAGATCGGCGTGCGCACCGAGTCCAGCGTCTCCGCGTGGCCGTCGGCGAACTTCAGCTGCTCCTCCGAGTAGAGGGGCGTCGACGAGTGGATCGCCTTGCGGTCGTTCTCGGCGAACCCCTTGGCGATATCCGCGGGCAGGATCTCCTCGGCGGTCTTGCCCGTGAAGTCGCCGGTCGGGCGGTCGGCGATGGCGGCGAAGCGCGGGTTGACCGTGTAGTAGGCCCCCGTGGCGTCCATGTACCAGATGAGGTCGGGCGAGGCGGCGAAGATCTTGTCCAGCAGGGATTTCTGCTCCTCGATCCGCTTCTGTTCGAGCACCATGTCGGTCATGTCGACGGTCTCGACGATGTAGCCGATCCGATGCGATTCCTTATCCAACAGGTAATTGGCGTGCCCCTTCAGGTAGCGTGCGTCGTTCTCCAGGTAGTAGATATCGGCCTCGCGATTTTCCTGCAGCGCGAGGATGGGGTCGAAGCGCGAATCCGAGGGGTAGATGCTGTTTTCCTTGTACGACGTGCCGACGATCTCCGCCAGCGTCCTGCGGCAGAAATCCAGCCCCGCCTCGTTCATGTAGAGGATCTTCATGTTCATGTCGGTGATGCTCAGCGGATTTTTGACGCTGTCCACGATGCTGTCGGCCATGTCGTCGAAGGAGTCCGACATCGCGCCGAACTCGTCCTTGACCGGCTCGCGGAAGCGGAACTGGCGCTCGCCCGCCCGGAAGCGGGAGATCCCGGCGATGAGGTGGTTGAGGCGGCCCGTGATGGAGGAGGCCAGCAGAATGGCGATCAGGACCACCAGGGCGATCAGGACGCCGGTGGTGACGGCGAGCCGCCGCGTGGTGTCGTGCTGGTTGCCCTCGATGACGGTGATCAGGCGGCCCTCCATCTCGCTGGCCGGGCCGGTGAAGTCCTCCAGCCCGGCGCCGATGGCCACGAAGCCGAAGCCGCGCCGGGAGA
>DAIRUD010000113.1:0-6621 GCA_036803565.1 Synergistaceae bacterium
ATTTTCGCTACGCGAAAAGCGATTTGCCGTATACGGGGTGCAGGGGATGGCATCCCCTGCCGGGTTTGGGCGGAGCCCAAGGTCTTGGGTTTGTTTTTGCGAGGAGGAATGGCGGATGCATGAGGGGTGTGCGCTTCCCTGGGAGAGGACGCCCGCTTCCTGCGGCGACGAGGAGTTATTGCGCGTCGGCCGGGAGGTCCTGCGCGAGGAGGCGCGGGAGATCGCGGCGGTCGCCGAGCGGATCGGCGGGGAGCTTGTGGCCGCGGCGCGGCTGGTCTGCGGCTGCGGGGGACGCGTGGTGGTGTCGGGGTTGGGCAAGTCGGGGCACGTCGCGCGCAAGATCGCCGCGACGTTCGCCTCGCTCGGTATTCCGGCATTCTTTCTCCACGCGGCGGAGGCGTCGCACGGCGACCTCGGCATGGTCCGCCCGGAGGACGTCGGGCTGCTGATCAGCAACAGCGGCGAGACGTCCGAGGTGGTGTCGCTGCTGCCGTATTTTCGGCGGATCGGCGCGCCCGTTATCTGCATGACGGGGCGGCGCGAATCGACGCTGGCGCAGAACGCGGACGTCGCGCTGGAGGTCGGGGTCAGCCGCGAAGCGGATCCGCTGGGGCTGGCGCCCACGAGCAGCACGTCCGTGCAGATGGCCGTCGGCGACGCCATCGCGGGCATCGCGGCCAAGCTTCACGGCCTGCGGCCGGAGGACTTCGCGCTGTTTCACCCCGGCGGTTCGCTGGGGCGCGGGCTGCTGCTGCGCGTGCAGGACGTCATGGGGACGGGCGAGCGCCTGCCCGTGACGCGCAGCGATGCGACGGTGCGCGACGCGCTGTTCGACATCACCAGCAAGGGCTACGGCGCGACGGCGGTCGTCGATGGGGAGGGTGCGCTCTGCGGTATCTTCACCGACGGCGATCTGCGCAGGTTGCTGGAGCGTCGCGGGATCGGCGCCATGGAGCTGCCGGTCACGGAGGGCATGACCGAATCCCCGCGCACGATCGCGCCGGACCGCCTGGCGACCGAGGCGCTGCGGACGATGGAGTCCCTCGAAATCTCCGTGCTGGTCGCCGTCAACGACGGGCGACCGATCGGCATCCTGCACCTGCACGATATTCTGCAAGCCGGTATCTCGTAGGATGACGCACCCCGCGCTGCACCTCTACGGCTGTGCCGCGAACGCCCTGTTCCCGTTTTTCCGGGGGCGGCTTCGTCGCGGTCACGAGACCGGTTTCGAGGAGCGCTGCGGACGCTATGCGCCGGAGAAACGAGAACGGCTCGCGGGAGGGAAGACCCTCTGGCTGCACGCCGTCTCCGTCGGCGAGGTGCAGGCGGCCGCCCCGATCGCGGCGGCCGCGCGCGCGGATGGCTGGGACGGGAACCTGCTCGTCTCCACCGTGACGGAGACGGGCGCGCGCAACGCGGAGGAGCGGATCGGGGAGCGGATGACGGCGCATGTCTACGCCCCCTGGGATGTCCCGCGCATCGTCGCGCGGGCCTGCGACGCCCTCTCTCCCGCTCTGTACGTCACGGTGGAGACGGAGGTCTGGCCCAACCTCCTGCGCGAACTGCGGCGGCGGGGCGTTCCGCGCTTTCTGGCCAACGCGCGTATCTCGGACCGCACGTTCGCGCGGGCCGCCCGCTTCGGACCGCTGCTGCGCGCGGCCTACGACCTCTTCGACCTCATTCTCGCCAGAGGGGAGGAGGATGCGCGCCGCCTGGCGGCATTCGGCATCCCCCAAAGCAAAATCCGGGTCACCGGCGATACCAAGATCGACGCCATCCTTGCACAAAAGGAGACGGCGCGGCGGGTTCGCGACGCCTTACGCAAACGCCTCGCGCTCCCGCCCGGCAGGGTCGTCCTCGTCGCGGGCAGCACACACCCGGGGGAGGACGAGGTCGTGTTGGACGCCTTCCGCCGTTTCCAGGCGCGTTGCCCGGAGCGTGCGTCGCTGCTCCTCGTACCGCGCCATCCCAAGCGCGCGCCCGGCCTGCTGGCGTGCGCGGGGGTGCATGGGAGGGCCGCCCTGCTCTCGGCGTTGCCCTCCGGCGAGGCATGCGCGCCGGACATCGTCGTGGTGGACGAGATCGGCGTATTGTTCGCGCTGTACGGCCTGGCGTCGGCGGCCTTTGTCGGCGGCAGCCTGGTGCCGAAGGGCGGGCAGAACATTCTGGAACCGGCCGTCTGGAACGTGCCGATTCAACATGGTTCCCACATGGACGATTTCGCGGAGCCGACGGCCGCGTTCGACGCCCTGGGGTTCGCACGTCCGGTGCGCGGCGCCGAGGAACTGGCCGCGGCGTGGGAGCGGGCGGCGGAGCGGGGCGAGAGCGTCGCAGGGGGAGCGGAGGCATATTTTCTGGAACGGGCGGGAGCGGGGGCGCGCAACTGGCGGATCATCGCCGACTCTCTCGCATCGGCGGGAATCTGTGGTATATTTTGATGGCAAGACAGCGACGGAAGGGGGGTGTTCGCGTGCCGGAGGAAGCGGAGAGACGGGAGCAGACGGAGCAAGCGGAGAAGACGTTTCGCAGCCTGGGCGAGCGCGCCGACGGTTCGATCGCGCGCATCGCGCGGGAGGAGCGTGCGAAGCGGCCGCCGTTGCGCTTGGTCGTGATCCTCTCCGACGGCATCCGCGGGCATCTCAACCAGAGCCGGGGCGTCGCGCTGTGGCTCTCGAGAAGGACGGGCGCGGAGGTGCTGGAGCTGGAAATCCCCGAGCTGGGCACGCTGCGCCGGAACAAGGCGCGGGCAGCGGCCACCCGCCTGTTGGAGGGCAACCGCAGAAAGGCCCGCGACTGGCTGGCGCTGGCGGAGGGCGAGGGCGTCATCCGCCAGCTGGGGCAGTGGCTGCTCGCCCGCAACATCCGCGAGGGGGACACGTCGTCGCTGATTCTGCTTTCGGCGGGTTCCATGCCCGCGTTCTACAACATCGCCCTGGGCTATATCTGGCGCTGTACCTGCGTGACGATCATGACGCCGAGCATCGTCGGCACCGCGCCGTTCGATTTCGCCGTCGTCCCGGAACACGATTATCCCCTTGAGGTGTCCAACGTCCTGACGACTTTGGGCGCGCCGAACCTGATCGCCCGCGAGGAACTCGGCCCGGTCGCCGAGTCCCTGCTGCAGGAGTTCCCTCCTGCCCGCGAGCGGCGATGGGGTATCCTGATCGGCGGCGACGACAAAAATTACCGCATCACGCCGCAGTGGGTCCAGAGGCAGGTCGGCAAGTTGTTCCGCGAAGCGGAAAAGAGCGACGTCGACCTGTACGTCGCCACCAGCCGCCGGACGTCGCCGCAGGCGGAGAACGCGATCCGCCGCTTGGCTGCGAACAGCGACAACGTGCGCTTCCTGCTCATCGCCTCGGAGGATCCTCTAAACCCGGTTCCCGCGATCCTCGGGGCGTGCGACGAGATCTTCACCACCGACGATTCGGTCAACATGGTGTCCGAGGCCGTCACGGCGGGGTACCGCGTCGTCCTCCTCCGCGCCGACCGCGTCGGTTTCCTGAAACGGCACCTTCAGGCGTTGACCGCGACGCTCGTCTCCGCCGGGCTGCTCTCGAAACGGCGGCTCTGGGGCGTGCCGCGCTTCGACCAGACCTTCCGCAGTTTCGAGCGGCCGGGAATGCTGATCGACTTCCGCGATTGGCTGAAGGAGCGCAGGCTCAGCGATTTCTCGCCCTACCAGCCGCTGGAGGAAACCCAGGAGCTGGGCGAACTCGACGGCTTCAACGAGGCCCGCCGTGCCGCCGACTGGATCCTCGCCAACCTCGGCGACGTGGTCCGCCCCGTCCTGCCGGACGAGGAGTAGCGTCCGGACACAGCCCCGAACGCCGCAGATCTGTGGCCGACAGGACGTCGGCCGAGCGCATCAGGTCAGGAGACCTGTATGCGCGGTCCGACCTGCGGGGTGAGCCGCCAATATCGGCAGCGTGGCCGATTGGGCGAATGGCCCGTCAATTGCATTCGCACGCCGCGTAGGCGACGAGCTCCGTGCCCTTCCTGACGGAGAGCGATACGGCATGGTACAGGACGACGCCGGATATCTCCGCCCGGTAGGCGGCGAGCCGCGTTCCCAGAAAATCGCGGATCTCGCCGAGCGGAGCGCCGCGTTCCACCCGCTCTCCGGCGCGGACGGCGGGATACCAGCAGCCGTCGAAATCCGACGCGAGGTAAGTTGCGCGCGCGACGTCGACCGGACGAAACGCGCGATTCTCGTTGGGGTCGTCCGGATACACGCCTAGCGCGTGCAGCGCCGATTTCAGGTCGTCCTTGTACAGGTCGACCTCGTTGCGGCTCCAGAGACCGCAGCCGCCGCGCTCGATCAGCAGGGAAGGGATGCCGCGTTTGGCCGCGGAGTTGTAGGCTCCCGTCACCGCCGCGGATCGCAGCATGTATTTCACGTTCAGGCTCTCCGCCACGCGGCGGGATTCGGCCGTCACCTCCGGATCGGCCGCGCCGGGATAGAAGACGAAGGGCTCCAGTTCCTCGTGCAGGTCGCCGCCGTGCACGTCGATGTAGAAGTCGGCCCGCTGCTGGAATTCGTGAGTCAGGTGATAGGCGAGCCGGTCCGCGTAGCCGCCATCCGGATTCCCGGGGAAAAGGCGGTTCAGGTTTTCCCCCGCCTCGGGGACGACGGCGGGCACGATCTGCCGAAACGCGCCGGTGTTCACGGGATGGAGCAGGATCACGGTTCCCGATATCTCCTGGGGATCGAGTTCCCGCGCGAGTTCGATCGTCGCCTGTATGCCGGTGAACTCGCCCCCGTGAATGCCCGACGTGATCAACACCATCCGCCCTGCGGCGGCTCCGTTGACCACGGTCAAGGGCATGACGTGCCCGATACCCGGGACGCTGTAGAGCCCGCATGTTTTCTCCCCCGGTGCGGCGCGAAAATCGCCGATCCGTACGGTCGCTTTGGCCATGATGATCCGCTATCCTCCCCGTCTTGTTTCTTTCCCTTTTTTTATTCAGTGGTCTTTGCCGCTATACGGACGCCTGTCGATCATACATCAATGCCCGAAAAAAAGTCGAGGCGTTCAGCTGGTCGGCGTTGAAAATCGCGCGGGTATTCCCCGTCCGCACGCCTTTTTCGCGTCGATGCGGATGACGGCGTCCAGCAGGCGGCGCGCGTACTCGTTGCGGACGTGCGGCAGCCCGCCGATGTCGTCGACCGCCTCCACGATGTTGCCGCCGTGGAAGAACAGCACCCGGTCGCACATGTACGTCACCGCCGTCAGGTCGTGGGTGATGAAGAAATAGGAAAAGCCGTGCAGGCGGCGCAGGTGCAGCAGCAGGTCCATCACCTGCGTCTGGGTCGATGCGTCGAGGGAGCTGATCGCCTCGTCGAGGACGATCAATTCCGGCTTCACCGCCACGGCCCGGGCGATGCAGACGCGCTGCAACTGTCCGCCGGAGAGCTCGTGCGGAAAACGGGCGGCGTAGCTTGCGGGCAGGCCGACCTGATCCAGGAGCGGCTTGACCTCCTCCCGCCACGGTTTGCCCGCCCGGCCGGATTTGGCGAGGACGCGCAGGGATTCCCCGATGATGTCGCCGACGCGGAAGCGGGGGTTGACGGAGGTCGTGTAATCCTGGAAGACGACGCTGATCCGGTTGCGCAGGCGCGCCTCCTGCTCCTGCGTACGGCGCGCGTAGATATCCAGCCCGTCCATGGTCGCACTTCCGCCGTCGGGCTTGAGCAGGCCGCAGATCACCCGTCCGAGCGTACTCTTGCCGCTGCCCGATTCGCCGACCAGGGCGAGGCTCTCGCCCTGCGCGAGTTCGAACGAGACGCCCTTCAGCACCTGTTGGCGCTCGCGCCCGAACAGCCGCTCCTGCCGTTCCTTGCGGAAGCTGACGCGAACGTCCTGCACGCGCAGAATCATGCCGTTCTCCTTCCCGAAGCGGGTTCCGTCTCCGGCGCCATGATGCGGGCGAATTTCTCCATGACCGCCATCTTCTTCTCGATCAGGAAGCGGGTGTAGACGTCCTCCGGGTGGTCCAGGATATCCCGCATCGTGCCGGACTGTTTGACCTTCGCGTCGTGCATGACCAGGACGCGGTCCGCGAGGCGCGAGACGACGCCCAGGTCGTGCGAGATGAAGATCATCGCCGTGCGGCATTCGCGTTTGATGCGCCGAAACTCCTGCACGATCTCGTACTGGGTGATGGAATCGATGGCCGTCGTCGGCTCGTCGGCGACGATCAGCGTCGGCTCCGTCGCCAGCGCCAGGCCGATCATCACCCGCTGCAACATGCCGCCGCTGAGTTGGTGCGGGTATTTCTCCAGGACGTCCTCCGGGTTACGGATCCGCATCCGCCGCAACGTCTCGATACATTTCGCGCGGATTTCCCCGCGCCCCAACCGCAGGTGTTCCGCGAAACCCTCCGCCATCTGCGTCCCGATGCGGTAGAGGGGATCGAAGCAGGTCATCGGGTTCTGCAGGATCATGCAGATGCGGCTGCCGCGCAGACGGCGCATCTCGTCGTCGGGGGTCGCCAACAGCTCCGTCTCGCCGAACCGGGCGCAGCCCTCCACCTCGAAGGAACTGTCCAACAAGCGCATAAACGCCTTGCAGGTCATGCTCTTGCCGCTCCCCGACTCGCCGAGGATCCCCAGACACT
>DAIRUD010000114.1:0-6606 GCA_036803565.1 Synergistaceae bacterium
GCGCGGCAACATGGTCGTCGACATCGGCGGCGGGACGAGCGAGGTGGCCGTCCTCTCCCTGGGCGGCGTGGTCATCAGCAACTCGCTGCGTGCCGCCGGGGACGACATCGACGGCGCGATTGTCTCGATGATGCGGCAGAACTACACGCTCTCGATCGGGGAGAGCACCGCCGAGGAGGTCAAGTTCGCCATCGGTTCCGTCATCCCCCTGGAACAGGAGCTGCAGATGGAGGTGAAGGGGCGGGACCTGATGGACGGCCTGCCCAAGGTCGTGACCGTGACCTCCGAGGAGGTGCGCGACGCCATCGAACCCATCGTCTGCCGGATCGAGGACATGATCCGCTACGCCGTCGAGCAGACGCCGCCGGAGCTGGTGAAGGACATCGTCGACCAGGGGCTGGTGTTGACCGGCGGCAGTTCGCAGCTGCGCGGCCTCAACATCCGCTTTTCCGACGCCATGAACGTGCCGGTGCACATGGCGGAGCAGCCGCTCTACTCCGTCGCGCTGGGTCTGGGGAAGTTGCTGGAGACCGTCGACCGCGGCGACAAGATCGCCGTGACGGTGGACCATTCGACCGTATAGCGAATTTCCCGGAGGGCACGGGGCGCCGTGGGCAAGCTGAATCCCATCCTCGTCAACGCCCTGCTCGCATTCTTCTGCGGGCTGATCCTCATATGGTTTACCCGCGCCTTTCCCCAGGGGGAACGCGTTCTCGTGGACAAGGTCTGCTCCCTGCTCGCCTATCCCGAGGCGCCCGCGCAGAACCTGCGCTCGCTCGTGCAGGCGGCGGGAAACTGGGTGCTGGAGCGCAAGGGCCTGCAGGACCGCAACCGCGAGCTGGAGCGCGAGAACCTCGCGCTGCGCGCCTCGCTGCAGCGGCTGCAAGTTCGCCAACCCCCTCCCTCGCCCGAGCTGATTGCGGCCCGGGTGACCCTGCGCTATCCCGAGGAGTGGTGGAAGGAAGTGCGCGTGAACAAGGGCGCGCGTGACGGCGTGCGCAAGGGCGCACCGGCCCTGTCGGACGGCTTTATGATCGGCCGCGTCTCGCGGGTCGGCGACGACTACGCCTGGATCGAGCTGGTGACGAGCGCCTCCTTCCTGCTGGCCGCGGTTGTGGACGATACCATGGACCTCGGCGTGATCAACGGCGACGACCGGGGCAACGTCTGGCTGATGTACACGCCGCCGGACAAGGCGTTCGAGAAGGGGATGACGATCTCCACCGCCCTGGTCGGGGATTACCTGCCGCCGGGGATACCGATCGGCCGGGTCTGGGGCGAGGGGGAGGCGCGTGACGGCTCCGTGCCGCTGCGCATCGCCTCCGGTGCGCACCTGACGCAGCTTTACGGCGTGCAGATCCTGCTCATCGACGGCGCGGAGGGGGGCGCGCGATGATCGCCGCCGCCCTGATGTGGCTGCTGCAGGACCTCTGCCAGGTGCTCGCCATGGGCTTCCTGCTCGTGCCGGAGTTCTTCCTGCTCGTCGTGCTCTACAAGATCGTCTCGGGGCCGCAGGACGCGGGGCGGATCTCCTGGTGGCTCTGGTTCGCCTTCGCCGGGGGCGTGCTCTGGGACCTGCGCTGGGCGGCGGATCCCGGTATGAGCGGGCTGGTCAACGTCGCCGCCGTGGCCGTGGCCTGGTGGATCTGGGACAGGACGCCGCAAGGGGGGCGGAGCGCGCTGCTCTTCGCGGCGATCGCCGGCGGCCTGCACTTCTTTTCCGGTCTGGCGCACTACCTTGCCTGGGCGGTTCCCAGCCTCGAGGCGACGCGCATGTTCCTGGCGCAACAGCTGATGATGGCCCCGCTGCTGGCCGTGCTCTGCATGATCTACGCCTTTGGAGCGCAGGAGACGCATGTATAAGGGGCTGGGACACTTCGACGCGGACCACAGGCTGCTCTATCTGCGCAATATCTGCATTTTCACCCTCTCGTTCCTGATCGCGGGGTTGGTCTACTTTCAACTCGTCATGGCCGACGAGTACGTCGATCTCGCCTCGCGCAACCGCCTGCGCATGATCCGCCTGCTCTCCCCGCGTGGCAACATCTACGACGCCGGCGGCGTGCCGCTCGCCGTCAACGTGCGGACCTTCGACATCAAGGGCTACCCCATGGACATCCGCGGCGACGAGGACTTCGCGCGCATCGCGGGCCTCTTCTCGCGCCACGGCATCCCCCTGACGCCCGACGGCCTGCGAAGCGGCGTGGAGAAGCAGTATCTCGCACCCTACCGCGCCGTTTCCGTGGCCACGAACCTGACGCTGGCGCAGGTCGCCGACCTGGTGATGGACGACGAATTCCCGCCGACGCTCTTCGCCTCGCCGGTCTGGAGGCGCATCTATCCGGCGGGCCCGCTTGTCTCCCACGCCATCGGCTATGTCGGGGAGATCACGCGCGAGGAGCTGGAGGAGCAGCGCGACCTCTATTATCAGCCGGGTGACATCATCGGCAAGGGCGGCGTCGAGGCCATGTACGAGGAGGATCTCCGCGGCGTGGTCGGCGACCAGGTGGTGGAGGTCGATTCGCGGGGGCGTCGCCTGCGCGACATGCGCTACAACGACCCGCAGAAGGGCAACGACATCACCCTGACGCTGAACCTGGCGGCGCAGCGGGAGGCCGCGCGGCTGCTGGACGGCCGCCGCGGCGCCATCGTGGCCATGGATGCCGACGACGGCGCGGTCCTCGTCCTCTACTCCTCGCCGACCTACGACCCCAATCCCCTGACCTGGGGGATCTCCACGAAGGAGTGGGGCGCGCTGACGAACAACGCGGGCACGCCGATGATGAACCGCGTGATCAGCGGAACCTACCCGCCCGGATCGACCTTCAAGGTGGTGACCGCCGCCGCGCTGCTGTCGGAGCACGTCGCCGACGAGCGGACGTCGGTCCGCTGCTACGGCAGCTTCACGCTGGGGACGCAGGTCTTTCGCTGCTGGCGGCGGAGCGGGCACGGTACGGAGCGGATGCTGGGGGCGCTGCGCGACTCCTGCGATGTCTATTTTTACCAGTTGAGCACCAGCCTCGGCATCGATAAGCTCGTCAAATGGGGGCAGGAATTCGGTGTCGGGGAGCGCACGGGGATCGACCTTCCCGGCGAGGCGCGCGGCAACATCGCCGGCAGGGAGTGGAAGCTCGATCGCCTGAAGGAGTCCTGGTATCAAGGGGACACGGTCAATTACTCCATCGGGCAGGGTTTTCTGCTCATGACGCCGTTGCAGCTCACCCGCGTCTTCGCCGCCTTCGCCAACGGCGGCAAGTTGTTGACGCCGCGCCTGAACGCCGAGAAGCCGGTGGAGTACCGGGAGGTGGCCCTCGACCGCGCGCACATGGAGCTGATCAACCGTGGGATCCGCGAGGTCGTCACCCGGGGCACGGGGCGGATCGCGGGGACGTTCGGCGTCGAGGTCGCCGGCAAGACCGGTACGGCCCAGAACCCGCACGGCGAGGACCACGCCTGGTACGTGGGCTATTCGCCGGTGGACAGGCCGAAATACGTTGTGACGGTCCTCGTCGAGGGCGGGGGCGGCGGCTCCTCGACGGCCGGGCCGCTCTTGGGGCAGATGCTCGCCTTTCTCGTCACGCACGGAAAGTAACGGAGCGGGCCCGCAAAACGGAGGGAACACCGTTGAAGGGGGAGGACTTATGATAAAATTCAAGGGAATGCACGATTCCATGCTGCGCTGCATCATCCCCGAGGATCTTCGGACCGGGGACGTCGCGGCGGCGTTTCAGGACGTGTTGTCGGGAGGGTCGCCGCTGTTTCCGGGGGCGAAGGTTGTCGTCGATTTCGGCGCGCGCCCGGTTACCGGGGACGTGATCTGCGCGATCACCAACGAGTTCGTCGGCCCCTCCGGAATCGAGGTCGTGGCGTGGATTACCTACGACGCGGCGTCGCAGGATCGGCTCAAGCGCATCGGCCTGCCGACCGTGGAGCCGTCGTCCTCGCAGGAGCGTCAGGAGGGCGGCGCGTTGAAGACGCTCATTCTGCATCGTTCGTTCCGTTCGGGGCAGAAAGTCGAGCATCGGGGGGACGTCATCGTGGCCGGGCACGTCAACGACGGGGCGGAGATCCTCGCCGCCGGCAACGTGGTCGTTCTCGGGCGCGTCAGCGGCCTGGTGCATGCGGGGTATTGGGGCGACGAGAGCGTGACGGTCGTCGCGCGGGCGATGGAGGCGCTGCAAGTTCGCATCGGCAGCAAGATCGGTTCGCTCGACCGGGGGGCCATCTGGTGGGGAAAGAAGGTGGTCGTCCGCGTCGAGGACGGCAGCGTGCTGATCAATTACTGGCCCGCGCTGAAGACGGAGAGCAGCCGGGAGGAGATCGTGTGACGAAGTTGCGACCGGTCGAAAACGAACGTTCCGGAGGAGGAGTTGTGGTATGGCGTCGCGTGTAATCGTAGTGACCTCGGGAAAAGGGGGCGTCGGTAAGACGACGACGACGGCCAACCTCGCGGCCGCCCTCGCGGGCATGGGCAACAAAGTGGTGGCGGTCGACGGGGACATCGGCCTGCGCAACCTGGATGTGATCATGGGGCTGGAGAACCGCATCGTTTACACGCTCGTGGACGCGCTGGAGGGGACGTGCCGCCTCGAACAGACGCTGATCCGCGACAAGCGGATCGAGAGCCTGTTCATGATTCCGACGGCGCAGAGCAAGACGAAGGACGCCGTCACGGCGGACCAGATGAAAAAGGTCTGCGACGAGCTGCGCGAGACCTTCGACTTCGTGCTCGTGGACAGCCCGGCCGGGATCGAGTCGGGGTTTCGCAACTCCGCCGCCGGAGCGGACGAGGCGCTCGTCGTGACGACGCCGGAGGTCTCGGCGGTGCGCGACGCGGACCGGATCATCGGCCTGCTGGAGTCGATGGAGAAGTCTCCGATCCGCCTCATCGTCAACCGCATTCGCCCGCATATGGTTAAGAAGGGCGAGATGCTGGCGGTCTCGGACGTGCTGGACATCCTCGCCATCGACCTGATCGGCATGGTGCCGGACGACGAATCGGTCGTGACCAGCGCCAACAAAGGGGAGCCGTTGACGCTCGCGGCGCAGTCCCCGGCCTCGCAGGCCTTCCGCAACATCGCCTCGCGGATCGCCGGCGAGGATGTTCCCTTTCTCGATCTCGACGCGCTCGACAACGTAGGGTTCTTCGGCCGACTCAAACGGGCTTTCGGGTTGTAGGGGTGGGCGACATGGGTTTTCTCTCGAAGCTGTTCGGCTCCAACAAATCGGGGCAGGTCGCGAAGGACCGCCTCCAGGTCGTGCTGATGCACGACCGGTCGGATATTTCCCCGGAGATCATGGAGAACATGAAGAAGGACATCATCGCCGTGATCCAGAACTACGTCGAAATCGACGAGAAGAACATCGAGCTGGACCTGGAGCGCGAAAACAGCTCCGTGGCGCTCGTCGCCAACATCCCCGTCAAGACGGTCCGCCGTCGCCGGAGGGGCTCGTAGCGCCGCATGCTGCTCGACGCCGGCTATACGTGGGCGGAAATCCGCAAGGGGCTCGACCGCTTCATGTTTCTGTCCATGTTGATCCTCTTTCTCCTCGGCCTGCTCTCGATCTACAGCGCGGGGATCGGGGCGCGGCGCATCAACAACGCCTACGTCGTACGCCAGCTCACCTGGGGGCTGATCGGCGTCGCCTGTTACGTGGCGGTGCTGCGCGTCGGCTGCCAGAATTTTCTGCGGTGGGGGTACTGGGTCTACGTCGCGAGCGTGTTCCTGCTCGCGCTCCTGTTGTTGGCGGGCTCCGCTCAGCGCGGCGCGACGAGCTGGTTCCGCTTCGGCTCCGTCAGCTTTCAACCGGCGGAGCTGGGGAAGATCGGACTGATTCTCTGCCTCTCCCGGTTTCTCTCGCGTTATCCCCCGGAGACGATCCGACGCCTGGCCGCGGCGCTGGCCATCTCGGGCGTCAGCGTGCTGCTGGTGCTGCTGCAACCCGACCTGGGCAGCGCGCTGGTCTACGCCGCCATCATCTTCGCCATGCTGGTCGTGGCCTGTACGCCCGGCAAATACCTGGCCGGGCTCGTGACGCTGGGGATCGCCGCGCTGCCTTTTTTCTGGCAGACGCTCAAGCCCTACCAGAAGCTGCGCCTGGTGGTCTTTCTCGATCCTTACGTCGACCCCCAGGGGGCGGGCTACAACGTCATCCAGTCCAGGATCGCGGTCGGGTCGGGCGGCCTGTGGGGGAAGGGCTTTCTGCACGGGACGCAGGGACGCCTGAATTTTCTCCCCGAGCCGCACACGGATTTCGTCTTCAGCGTCTTCGCCGAGGAGTTCGGTTTCGTGGGCTGCGTCGGCGTCGTCCTGCTCTTCGCCTTTCTCTTCTGGCGGCTCTTCCGGGCCGCCTTCCGCACCAAGGACACGGGGGCCAAGCTCCTCTGCGTCGGCGTCGCGGCCTGGCTCTGGTTTCAGGTCATGGAGAGCGTGGCGATGAGCATGGGGCTTGCCCCGATCACCGGCCTGCCCCTGCCGCTTTTCAGCTACGGCGGCAGTTCGCTGGTGATGACGATGATCGGGCTGGCGCTCGTGCAGAGCGTGGCAATTTCGCCGGTGCGCGACAAATTCGTCGCCGCGTGATGGAAGGCCGTGGGGGCTCCGC
>DAIRUD010000115.1:0-6587 GCA_036803565.1 Synergistaceae bacterium
CCGGAACTCGAGGAAATGCTCGCAGGGGCCGGAGCGCTGGCGGCTGAGTACCGCATCACCGACGTCACTCGGTTGCCGCTGTATCTTGGCTTCTCCGATTCCCCCAGGGGCCGTGAGCTGCTGGCGCTGTTCGACCGGCGCATGCGGCAGTTGCATGCCAGCGGCGAGCTGGAGCGGATCTTCGCCCGCTGGAACTGGCCCTATGCGCCGTTGAAGGCAATCCTGCCACCCAAGGAGTGATCATGCTGCGGCTGTGCGTCGCCCTGTTTTCCAGCGTTCTCGCGTTGTCCTCGCTGGCCGCGCCCCAGGTGTTCGTGGTCGGCCTGTTCCCCGGCGCGGCGGTACTCAACGTCGATGGCCAGCGCAAGCTGGTCAGGGTCGGCCAGACCGGCCCGCAGGGCGTCCAGGTGGTCAGCGCCGACAGCCGCAAGGCGGTGCTGCGGATCGACGGCGTCGAGCGCACCTACGAACTGAGCCGCGAATACAACGAGGCAGGCTATTCGGCGCCGCAGCGGCAAAGCTTCAGCATCGCCCGCGGTACGGGCGGGCACTATTGGGTGGCTGGCTCGGTGAACGGGCAGAACATGCAGTTCCTGGTGGATACCGGCGCCACCAGCATCGCCATGAACGAGAACGAGGCGCGCCGCCTGGGTATCGATTACCGGGTGGACGGCAAGCCGATGGTCGCCTCCACTGCCAGCGGAACCTCGCGCGGCTGGCGGGTGACCCTGGACCGGGTGAAGATCGGCGGTATCGAGTTGCTGGGTGTCGAGGCGGCGGTGATCGAGGGTGGCTATCCGACCGAAGCCCTGCTCGGCATGAGTTTCCTCAACCGGGTGCGTTGGCGCGAGGAACAGGGAATGCTGCTTATCGAGGCCAAGCATTGAATGTCGCTCGCTCATAACCCGGGGTTCTATTCATCGTCCATCTCGATAGGTATTTGCGGCATTTCGAGCTGACCGGGCGCCGGACGCTGCTGGTACAATGGCGGACTTCCGTTTCCCTAGGAGTTCCCCGGTGTCCGTCGTGTTCGTCGCCGCCTCCAAACTGCCGACTCCCTTCGGCGAATTCACCATGCATGGTTTCCTCGACGAGGAGAGCGGCAAGGAACATGTAGCCCTGAGCATGGGCGACATCGCCGATGGCGCGCCGGTGCTTGGTCGCCTGCATTCCGAATGCCTGACCGGCGACGCGCTGTTCAGCCTGCGCTGCGATTGCGGTTTCCAGCTGGAAGGCGCGCTTGCCGCCATCGCCGAGGAGGGCCGCGGCGTGCTCCTCTACCTGCGCCAGGAAGGTCGCGGCATCGGCCTGCTGAACAAGATCCGTGCCTATGAATTGCAGGATGGCGGTGCCGACACCGTCGAGGCGAACCTGCAACTGGGTTTTGGCGCCGACCAGCGCGACTACGCCATGTGCCAGCCGATGCTCGCGCACCTGGGCGTCTCCTCCCTGCGCCTGATGACCAACAATCCGCGCAAGGTCAAGGCGCTGGAAAGCTACGCCATCACCGTGGCGGAGCGCGTGCCGCTGCAAAAGGGCCTGAACAAGCACAACAGGCGCTACCTGGCGACCAAGGCCGGCAAGCTCGGGCACATGCTCGGCAGCCTGCACCAGGGCGAGGCGGAAACCACGTGAGTCGCCAGCAAGCCCGCGGCGCGCTGGGACGTGCCTGGTGGTTGCAACTGGCGTTGGCGCTGTTGCCGCTGATCCTGGTCGAGTTCTTCCTCGGCGAACTGCAACCCCTTCCCCATGGCCTGGCGATGCCGCTGTTCATCGCCGCGCTGCTGTCGATGTTCGTCAACCTGCCGCTGTTCGGTGCCTACAAGCGTGGTCTCATCGCCACCCAGAAAGCGCTGGATACGGCGGAGGAAGCCGCCGCCTGGGCGGTCGATGCGATCGCGTCGTTCCTCGACATTCGCGACGCCCTGGAGGCCGAAGCCGCGCCTCCGCTGGAGGCCAAGCGCGGGTTTCTGGAGAATGTCGGCGCGCGCATGGCCAAACGCCCCCGGACGGCGCCCGTCCGAAAAAAGGCCCTGCGCAACGGCCTCCTGCTCCTCGGCATCATCGCGCTTTTTCTGGGCCTCTACGTGCGTATCACCTCGCGGCTCCCGGCCTCCGATGCGCATCACGTCCTGTTTCTGGCGCATCTTTCCGGCCCCAACGCCGCGCACGGGCACGTCCGCCTGAAAGCGGCGCAAATGGCCGTGGATCAGTTGAATGCGCAGGGCGGCGTAAAGGGCAGGTTAATCCGCATTCAGGGGCACGATCTGCCGACCTCTCCCGCCGACGCGGTTCGGCTTATGGAGGCGTTCACCGCCCAACGCAAGGTCTCCGCGCTGCTTACCGCCTGCGACGACCCGGTGAACGTCGAATTGGCGAAATTTGCCGACGGCCGCGAGATTCCGCTTCTCGCGACGGAATCGTCCTCCCTTTCGGTTACCATGCTCTCCCGCGAACGGCCGCGTTTGTACGCCTTTCGCACGAATTTCGACGACGCCTATCGGGGACGGATCATGGCCTACTTCCTGTCCCAGGGGTTGAAGCGAAGGCGTGCGGCGCTCCTGATGGACGCCTACGACGAGGATTCGCGCGAGATCCGCGACTCGTTTCTGCAATGGGCCAAAACCTACGGCACGGAAGTCGCCTATGTCGGCACGTTCACGCGAAGGGGCGGCGTCGACCGGGCGTCCGTCACGCAGATCCTCTCCTCCGGCTGCGAAGCGGTCGTCCTTACGAACCCGACGGCGGAGGTCGCGCATACCGTCATTGCGCTGCGCAGGTTCGGCTACGACGGCACCGTTCTGGGGCTGACGCACGATACCGCGCTCCAGAACGCGGCGGCGTCGTACCTCGACAATTCGTGGTGGCTTCTTCCCGCCTCCGCGGACGATCCGCAACTTCTCTCCTTCCAGACAAGCTACCGCGACCGCTACAACGAATCGATTTCCGGGAACGACTTTTCCGGCGCGCTTCTCGCGTATGATTCCGTATATTTGCTGGCGAATGCGCTTCATCGCGCGCCCGGTTTTCAGGGCGAGGCGCTACGCCACGCATTTTTATCCACGCGCGACCTGTATCTGGAGCACGCTGTTTTGACGATCGACCCGCGGACGCACGCGCCCTGGAACAAATCCGCCGCCCTCGTCTATTGCAGCGACGGGATCGCACGCTTTCAGCGCCGTTTCCGGCCGCAGTACTGAGCCGCGGTCTGCGCTCCTGTGCTATGATAATGTGTAAAATATGGACGATGGCGGGGGCGTAAGCGGGAATATGCGGGAGAGAGTTGTCGATTCGCTGCCGGACGCCTATTCCTATCCGGCGATCGTGGCGGACTGTTACGAGGGGGGCATGTGGGTCCTGAACTTTCCGGACCTGTCGGGCTGCTGGTGCGAGGCGTCGACGAGAGAAGAGGCGGTTTCCCTGGGACGGCGGACGCTGGGCAGGTATCTCGCCGATCGGGAGCGCATGGGTTTTCCGCTTCCTCCGCCCGGCGACCCGTGCGAATTTGCGCAAACCGGGCTTGGTAGTGTTATAATCGTTCATGTGACAATGGACGATTTTCGCAGTCCGTAGTATAAGTGTATGCAGACGGCGTTGCCGATACGCTTTGGATATTTTGACATTCTCCGATGTGGGAGGTAGTTGCATGAGGCTTCTGACGCGTTCCGACTACGACGGCCTGATGTGCGCGGTATTATTGAAGGATATGGACATGTACGACGAAATCAAATTCGTCCATCCGAAGGATATTCAGGACAACCTGATCGAAGTTACGGATCAGGACATTCTGGTGAATATCCCTTATGTCCCGGGGTGCGGCATCTGGTTCGACCATCACACGAGCGAACAGGAACGCGGTATCGCCGAGGGAGTCGATTACGTGGGCGCCAGCTGGCCGGCGCCGAGCTGTGCGAGGGTCATCTACGAGTATTACGGCGGGGACGAAAAACTCGGCCGTTTCAAGGAGATGCTGGAGGCCGCCGACAAGGCCGATTCCGCGCAATTCTCGCGCGATGAAATCCTCAACCCGACGCGTTGGGTGCTGTTGTCCTTCATCATGGATCCGCGCACGGGGCTGGGGCGTTACAAGGACTACCGCATTTCTAATTACCAGCTGATGCTCATGTTGATCGAGGAGCTCCGCTCGAAGAACGTGGACGATATTCTGCTTCTGGACGACGTTCAGGAGCGCGTAAAGCGCTATGAGGAACACAAGCCCCACTTCCTGCAGATGATGTTCGAATATTCCCGCGCCGAGGGCGACGTCATCGTCACGGATCTGCGCGACGTTCCCGAAACCTACGTCGGCAACCGCCACGTCATCTATGCTCTGTACCCCTACCAAAATATCAGCATCCGCATTTTCGACGGCAAGGATCACGCGTTCTGCGTGTTCTCGGTCGGATACAGCATATTGAACCGGACCTCCACCGTCGACGTCGGTTCCTTGATGCTCAAATACGGCGGCGGTGGTCACAAGGCGGTCGGCACCTGCCAGGTCTCCTATGAGGATGCGGACCGCATATTGGACGAAATGCTGCAATATATCAACGTCGACCATAAGGCGACGACGCAAAAATAAGGGTTTTCGGGTTTCTCCGACAGCAAAGCGTGTCGTGTGGGCTCTCGGCTTCTCGCCGAGGGCCCGAATTTTGCTCGTCTGCTTCTACGTGAGTACGTGAGTTGCGAACGATCTCGGAATGAGGGATGTCCATGTCAATCTGTGCCGTCATCGACGTTGGGACGAATTCCGTCAAACTTTTGGTAGCAGAGGCCTCTGCGGAAAAGGTGCGCGTCCTTTGCGACCGGGTTTGTGTTGTGCGCCTCGGCGAAGGATGCGAAAATACCCTCTTGGCGCCCGCGGCCATGCAGCGCGCCGCCGAGGCGATTACCGATATGGTGCGGACGGCCCGCTCCCTGGGAGCGGAGAAAATCGCTGCCGTGGGAACACAGGCGCTGCGCGCCGCGGGCAATGCGGACGATTTCATCCGCACAGTCGAATTGGGGAGCGGCGTGCGGATTCGCGTCCTCTCCGGGGAGGAGGAAGCACGGTTGTCCTTTCTTGCCGCGACCTCCGATGTGGCTGCACCGGGGAAAACATTCGCCGTTTTCGACATCGGCGGCGGCAGCACGGAGGTCGTCTTCGGTAACGGGGAAGGCCTGCTCCATTCGCACAGCTATCCGGTGGGTGCGCTCGTCCTGCATGAACGGTATTTCAGCGAATGCGGTAGTGTCGTCCCGGATTCGCTGCTCACGGAAGCCCGGCGGTCTGTGCGCTGCTTGTTTGGGTCGAGGGTGCCCGTCGCCCCAGCGGTCGACGGGTATCTCGGGGTCGGGGGGACATGGACGACGATCGCCTCCGTCGCGTTGAGGCTGGCGGCCTACGACAACCGCGTTGTCGACGGAAGTGTGCTCGAAAAAGCGGAACTGGAGCGTCAGTTGCAGCTGTACGCCCGTACTTCCGTAGGCGAAAGGGAGAAGATTGCGGGACTTGCCAAAGAACGCGCCGATATCATTCTTGCCGGCGCCTGCATCGCCATGGAGCTCCTCGAGCGGTATGAGATCTCCCGCGTGGTCGTGCGCGATCGGGGGGTTCGGTACGGCGTCATGCGATCCCTATTGTGCGGAGACGTGGGGTGCGGATGATCGGGATGGCCGGATAGCCTTTTATTCCTCTTCCATATCGCGCATTTCGATCCGCGGGTCGTCGATGTCCATGTACGAGATCAAGCGGACGATCGAGGAGTGTTTGAGGACATCCAAGGCCTCACGAATGTCGCCGACGTCGAGGCGTCCGTTCTGGACGCCGGGGACGGGGAGGTAGATGCGCTTGGTGCGCTCCTTGATGGCGATGCGCAACAACTGTCGGGCGCTTCGCGCGACGATGACCGGATCGGCGACGCAATGACCGCCGGGTATCTTCTGTCCCCAGCTGTACCTGTGCACTTCGTCGGGAAGGCAGTGTGAGAATTTGCATGCCGCGGGTTTGGTGAAAAAGGCGATGATCCTGTCATCGATAAATCCGACGTTTCCCTTGCCGATCATGATAAACCTGCCCAATTTGTCGGCCAATCCCGGAACGTAAGGCGCGAGCGCGAGCGCGTTGCCCCTGTCGACGACCCCGCTGAGGGTTTTCTCACGAATCTCCAGGCTGACGGTGATGCATACGATCTCTCCCCGTCGCCACAGATCGACGATGTCCGCCCTATACACCTGAAAAGCCATCGGCGCAACCTCGCTTTCGTCCGGAATGAGGGTTCGTTTTTCTCAAGGGTATTATATGAAAAAACCCGCTCTTTGTAGAGCGGGTTTTCACTAGCTTATGGTGCGAAGGGGGGGATTTGAACCCCCACACCCGTCCGGGCACATGCTCCTGAGGCATGCGTGTCTACCGTTCCACCACCTTCGCATTGCGAACAACGAAGCTGATTTTACACGTTTTTCCAGTACGCGTCAATAACGAGCCGGCATGTTTCATGCGGAAAATCCACCGCAAGCGATAACAGGCGACGAGCACCCCCGCCGCCCTATACATACGTGGTTGAAAATTCGCCGTTGACGACACCCCATAAACACGCGACGCACAC
>DAIRUD010000116.1:0-6586 GCA_036803565.1 Synergistaceae bacterium
TTTCCCGTCGCGCCGAATGCGCCTGCGGCGCTTGCTCTTCTGCCGTTCCATTTGCTAGTATGGCACGTGAGGAACACAGACGGCGGGAGGGGTTCGAGCTTGCGTAACGCGAAGTACGGTTTCGATGAGAGGATCGACCGGAGGGGCACGGACTGCTCCAAGTGGGACAATCTGCGGGCGGTTTTCGGCCGGGAGGATTTGCTGGCCCTTTGGGTGGCCGATATGGATTTTCGCTCCGCGCCCGAGATCGTCGATGCGTTGCGGAAACAGGTCGATTTCGGGGTCTTCGGCTATCCCGTCATGAGCGCCGCCGCCGTCGACGCCCTCGTCCGCTGGGAGGCGGAACGCCACGGTTGGGCCGTCGACCCGTCGCTGGTGGGGTTCGTGCCGGGCGTCGTGACGGGGCTGGCGTTGGCGGTGGAGGCCTTTACCGAGCCGGGGGACGGCGTCGTGGTGCAGACGCCGGTCTATCCGCCCTTTTTCCGGGTGATCGAGGACAACGGCAGGCGCATCGTGGAGAACCCGTTGCGGGACGCGGGGGACCGGTATGAGATGGACCTGGAAAACCTGCGCCGGGTACTGACCCCGGACGTGCGCGCGCTCATCCTCTGCAGCCCGCACAACCCCGTGGCGCGGGTCTGGAGCGTCGAGGAGCTGCGCGGCCTCGCCGCGCTCTGCCTGGAGCGCAACGTGGCGGTGTTCTGCGACGAAATCCATCAGGATCTCGTCTACAGCGACGCCAGGCACGTGCCGCTGGCGGTCGCCGAGCCGGCCCTCGCGCCCCTCTTGCTGACGCTTCTCGCGCCGAGCAAGACGTTCAACATCGCGGGGCTCTGCGCCTCGGCCTGGGTCGCCGGAAACGAGGCGGTGGCGGAGCGTATGCGGGGAATTACGGAGCGCCTGCATCTCTCTCGGCTCAACATGATGGCTTTCGCCGCCTTCGAGGCGGCGTACGCCAAAGCGGGCGCGTGGCGCGACGCGGTGGTGGAATATCTGGAGGGAAATCGCGCGCTTGTGGAGTCCTTTCTCGCGGAACGCATGCCGCGCGTGCGCCTGAAGCACCCCGAGGGAACCTATATTTTCTGGCTGGATTTTCGCGATTACGGCCTCGACGACGAAGCCCTGCAGCGCCTCCTGCTCGACGAAGCGAGGGTCGCGCTGAACCCCGGAAAATCATTCGGGCGGCAGGGCGACGGTTTTGCGCGACTCAACGTCGGTTGCCCCAGGGCACAGTTGCAGGAAGGTCTGGAGCGTATCGCGCAGGCCTTGGCCGCGCGTTGACGCGGAAGGAGCGAGGTGGATCATGGCAGGGAAAAAGGAATTGCAGCGTTACTGTCGGTTCTCCGTGGATGGCCGGACATACAACGGCGTGCTGCGGGGCAATATGGTCGATATCATCGAGGGCGATTTCCTCTCCGGTTTTTCCGGGATGCGCATGAGCTATCCCATGGACCGGATCAAGCTGTTGCCCCCCTTCGTGCCGACGAAGATCTGGTGCGTGGGGCGGAATTATGTGGGACACGTCCGGGAGCTCGACCACACGCTTCCCGAGGAGCCGATCATCTTCATGAAGCCGCTTACGACCCTGGTCGGCCCCGGAGACATCGTCCGCATTCCCGAATGGGCGGGGCGGGTGGACTACGAGGGGGAGTTGGCCGTCGTCATCGGCAGGCGCTGTCGCGACGTTGCGGAGGCGGAGGCGCTTTCCTGCGTCGCCGGCTACTCCTGCTTCAACGACGTGACGGCGCGCGACCTGCAGAACAAGGACGGGCAGTGGATCCGCGCCAAGAGCTTCGATACCTTCGGCCCCTTCGGGCCCTTCATCCTGCTGACCGACCGCATGCCCGACGATGCGCGCCTGACGACGCGCCTGAACGGGAGCGTCGTGCAACAGGATGTTTTCCGCAACATGATCTTTCCGGTCTCGCGTATAATAGCGCATATCAGCCGCTTCGCCACGCTGGAGCCCGGCGACGTCATCGCGACGGGCACGCCGGAGGGCGTCGGCCGCGTGAAGCCGGAGGATCGCGTCGAGGTGGAAATCGACGGAATCGGCGTTCTGAGCAACCCGTTCATCGCGGACCGCGCGTGAACGAAAAAATAAAACATCATAGAGGAGGCAGGACGATGGGGCAGACGAACGAAAAGATCTGGGTCGTGATCGAGATGAAGAAGGACGGAGCGGTACTGGCAAGCGCCTATGACAACGAGGCGGACGCGAACAACTACAGCATCGAGATGCAGTCGCGCGGCAACGGCGAGACGGTGAAGCTGTGCGAAACGGCGTTGAACCGCCGCGAGGATTTTATCCCTTCGGACGACACGGCGTGGGGCGCCATGCGTCTGGATATCAAGTCGGAATTCGTGGAGGGCCTGATGGAGGATATGGTGTCCCTCGACCAGATCAAACCCGGGGCCGCCGACCGCTTCGTCTGCGAGCGCGTGAACATGGTGCGCCGGCGCACCATGGACCGGATCGAGGAGATCCTGAAGAACGAGACGCGCGAGGAATTGTTGACCTGCAAGGAAGATTGGTGCGCCCTGCACATGGAGGACTGATTTGGCGGTACGGCCGTTTGCCGTCGGGCGGGGGGAGAACTCCGCCCGACGGCGGTTTTTGCCTGACGCTCCGCATATCGTGGCGCAGGCGCACCCTTCCCGCCTTGTCTGATTCGCGATGATATCCCTCCGTTATTATTTTCGACTGTCCGGCCTGCGGACGACGCTTCGCCGCTCCATGGAGGCGGATCCCACGGCGCGGCGCGTGTATGTCCTGCCGTCGCGCGGCAGCGAGGAGCAGCTGCTGGATATGCTGCGTGGGCCGGAGAGTTACTTCGGCGAACGCCCGGACGTCTGGAGCTGGGCGGACCTCTATCGCAACAGCGTTCCCCGCGGGGAAACGCGGCGGCAGATCGATCCGCCCGACCATATGCTGATCCTGCGCCACATCCTGCGGCGGACCCTGCGCGAGTTGGACGCGGCGGGGATATCCGTGCCGCCCGGCGTGAGGCGGAGGGGGTTTCTCGAAATCCTCTCCTCGGCGCTGAAGGAACTGATGCTGGAGGACGTCGCGCCGGACCGGCTGGTCGGGGCCGTCGCTCCGGTGGAGGCTGCGGAGATCGCGCCGCGGGATCTGTTGGGACGGCTCTATACGGATTACCTGCTGTATCTGGAGGAAAGCCGCCTTGCCGACAGCGCGCAGCTGCCGTCTTTGGCCGCCGCGTCGAGCTGCCTGCGGCCGGACTCCCTGCCCGAGGAACTGGCCGGGCGCACCCTGTGCTGGGTCGGTTTCCTCTCCTTCACCGGCGCGCAGCTCAAGCTGATCCGCACACTCCGCGACTGCGGGTTGCGGATGGAGTTCTACATACCCCATACCGGAGGCAACGGTTTTTACGATGTGGTCCGGCAGTTGGACGAGGATGCGCTCCCCCCGGAATCGACGGGTTTGTCGATCGCGGCGATTTGCGGGCAGGAGCGCTACGCGCAGTACGAACGCGTCGCGCGGGAAATCGCGCTCTGCAGGGCGGGCGGCGGACCGCTCGCGGACGCCCTCCTGCGCCTGGGCGTCGACCCGGCCGCAACGGCGTCCGACGTGGGGGTGCTGACGGAACCGGCGGGGATGCCGCTTCTCGTCTCCGCCTTGCGCAAGCAGGGGCTGTCCGTGCAGGTTCGTTCCGAGACTGCCGTGAGCGCGACGCCGCTGCTGCTCCTCGTGCGGCGCGTCTGGGATGCGTATCGTGCCGCCTGGCCCGCCCTGCGCACGTATCACCTGCTTCGCGACTCCCTCTTCGCCGTCGCGCTGCCGGAGGAGAAAGCCTTCTGGGAGGCGATGCCGGAAGGAGGCGCGCGCTGGCGCGCCTTTCTGCGTCGGCACGCCGTGGCCGCCGCTCTCTTCGAACGGCTCGAGGATTTCGGTTCCTTGCTGAGTCGGCCCGACGGACACACGGCGGCGGAGTTGCTCGCATCGCTGCTGTCGCTTGCCGAAGCGTGCGGCTGGGAGGGCAACGCCGCCAGAGAGGCGGCGCCCGTGCCGGAACTCGACGACGCCGTACGGGAAACCGCCAGCGCGTTGTTGGAGATCCGCAACAAGCTGGAGGCGATGCGGGAGATGTCGCCCGCGATCGGTCCCGCCGCCGGAGAGCGTTTTTCCGGCGCGGAAGCGGTGGCGTTTCTCTTCGACTGGATGCGGGAGATGACCACGATGCTCCCGTCCATGCTGTCCGGTGCCGTGACGGTATACGACGCGTATCCCTCGGTGCTGGTCTCCCATCGCCTGTGGATCATGACCGATGTGGACGCGTCGCGCTTCCCGGGGCCTCCGGCGGAGCACGCGTTGCTGGACGGATCGCTGCGCGAGGAGATCAATCGCTCGGTCGAAGAGGGTGCCGCCGTCCACCTGCCCACGCTGCACGAACGCAGGGAGCAGCAGGAAGCGGTCTTTCGCCGGCTCCTGGCCGTCGGCGAACGCCTTACGCTCGTCACCCGTTCCTCGTTCGACTCGCAGGGGCGGCCCCTGGCGGATTCTCCGTTCTTCTCTGCCTTGAGCGAGGATTCCTTCCGGTGCCCGGTGGCGATCGACGAATCCGCATCGGGCGATACGGGCGCTCAACCGCTTCTCCCCTCTGGCGGGGGGATGCGGCGCGACAGGGGGAGCTTCCCGCGCGTCCTCTTGCAACGTCCGCCGGCCCGCGCCGAAAAAATACGAGTCCCGGCCAGCGCGATCGACCTGTGGCTGGACTGCCCCTTCTCCTACTGGTGCGAGCGCGTGGCGCGGCTCGAACCGCCGCAGGACGCGCCCGGCATGTCCGACCGGAGGCTTTTGGGCAACGTGATGCACGAGGCGTGGCGCGCGGTGTGGGAGGAGAAGCTGCGCCGCTTGGCGGCGGGTGGGTGTCCGTCCGTCGAAACCCTGTTGTGGGAGCGCTGGGACCTTGTCGTCCGGGAATATCCTGTTTTGGCGGATCCCCGTGCGCATGCGGCGCTTGCGGAGCTGCGTGCGCGGATGGGGGAGGCCGCCGTTTTACAGGACGATATCGAAAAAAGAGCGGCGGCTGTCGGGCTCCTGCGCGACGGTGCGCTGCTGGAGTTTCCGCTGCCGCCGTTGGAGCTGGAAAATGTCGTGTTCACCGGCACGGCGGACAGGGTGGACGAGTGGAGGGGCGTGGGAAGGGTGTTTGTCGACTATAAGCTCGGGCGGGCCGCGGCTTACCGCAGCAGCCTTCAACTCGCCGCGTACGCCGTGTTGCTTCGTGCCGCTCCGCGGAAAGAGGCGGTCGTCGGTTTCGGCTATCTGTCGCACACCGACGGGAGTGTACGGGGAAGCTGGACGCAGGGGCTCGACGCGGTCTACGAAGGAAAGGCTGGTTCCGCGGACATGGAGGAAAAACTCGCGGCGGCCGCCGCCGCGATGCGCGAGATCGACGCGGCGTTCGGGGCGGGGTGTTTCCCGGCGCAATACGATTCCACCCGCTGCCGTTACTGCCCGTATCCCACCGTGTGCAGGCGGACGGAACGATACGGGCATTGGGCGATGGGCGAGGAGGAGCTCGATGCGCCGGATTTCTCCTGATACCGATGCGGGGAAGGGCGTTTTACGCGAAGCGGACCTGCTGCCCCTGCTGGAGGGCGCACGGCCGGAGCAGCAACGCGCGATCCGCTCGGCCAAACCGCTGGTCGTGGTCAGCGCCGGAGCGGGCACGGGCAAGACGTACACCCTTGCCGCGCGCTATGCCTGGCTGATCGCCAGCGACCCGACGTGTTCCGTCGACCGGATCCTGACGCTGACGTTTACGCAGCTGGCCGCCGAAGAAATGCGCGAACGCATCGCCCACACCCTCCGCTCCTGGTACGACAGGCTGATACGGACGAACGCGCCGAGCGCGCTCGCGCATATCTTCCGCGCGATCGAACGGCTGGACGAGTCGTACGTTTCCACGATCCACGCCTTCTCTCTCCGCGTCATCCGGGAATCCGGGCTTGCCCTGGACCTGGACCCGACCTCCTCGCTGGTTGGGGAGCCGCTGGAGCGGGAGTTTTGGGAGGAATGGGATTGGAGCCTGCGGACGCTGTCCGCCCAGCGCATCCCGGCCCTTTTGCCGGGGGATGCAGGGGAGGCCGTCCGAGGGCTCCTGCATGACGCCGCTTTCGTGCCCGTGCTCAATTTCTTCGGCTCCGACCGCCTGACGGAGCTGGCCCGCGCCGCAGGCGAGGCGTTCGGCAGCAGGAACCTGACGCCGGAGGATTTCCGGTCGTTCGACGACGCGGGGATGGATGGCGTCCGGCTGCGTCTGCGGGCGGCGTTGGAAAGGGATTGCCGCGAGGTTTGGGAGTTATGGCAGGTGCGCGTTTTGCCCGACCTCGCGGCGGAGCTGTTGCGGACTCCGGGCGGCGGCAAGTTCGCCGAGACCCTGCGGGCATTCGTCGCCGATTGGAATGCGCCTGAACCGGGCGAGGACGCGCCGCTTCGTTTTTTTGCGGACCTCGTGACGCGCGCACTCTCCGCGTTGCCGGGCACGAGCCGTCTGAAGAACAGGCTCGAGGAGTCGCTCGGAGAGGGGTTGCGGGCCTGGCGGGATCGCTACGCCGA
>DAIRUD010000117.1:0-6289 GCA_036803565.1 Synergistaceae bacterium
GCCCGTTTTCGGCCGACGCCCGGCAATACGGCGATGGAGTCCGTGAGGTTCAAAACGGGAAGCGGGGCGGTTACGTCAGTTGATGTCGACGTTCGCGTTCAAAAGGCTGGGGTCGATCCCCAGGGCGCTCAGCGCCTCGGAGATGTCCTGCCGCTTCGCCTCTTCGCTCTTGACCGCCAGCGGTTCTTCGAGCGGCGGGGAGAACGTCGCATGGGCCTGCCCCTGCTGGTGTTGCGGCACGTGGGAGTCCGTGCGGAACGTCGCGTGCGCCGCGGCGAAACGGTCGGTGATGCCCTGCAGCGTGCCGGGGATTTGCAGTTTCCCCGTGCTCTCCGCCCGTTCCACGACCGTTGCGACCTCCTCGATGAGGGCCTTGATGCCGGAGAAGGTGGTGTTCCGCAGATCCTCGACCTTTTGCAGCTCGGCGGCGATGCCCGCGACCTCCGCCTCGGCGTCGGCGATGATCCGCTCCGCTTTCAGCCTGGCTTCCGCGAGGATGCTCTCCGCGTTGAAGTTGGCCTGGTTCAGGCGTTCGTCCGCGAGCCGCGCGGCCTGGGTCAGCTTATCGTCCGCGGCGCGGGAGGCGTTGACCACCTTTTCCTCGGCCGTGCGCTGGGCCATGAGCAACGCTTCGTGCAGCGAACCCTTGATATGTTCGTAGTCGTGCAGTTTCTCGGACATTTCCTCGATGGTGCGCTCGTGGTCCTTTGTCTTTTGTACGTAGACCTGAATGCATTCGGCCACTCTATCCAGAAATTCATCGACCTCGGCGGGGTCGTAACCCCGCATGCTTTTCTTGAACGCTTGATTGACGACATCCAAAGAAGTTAAAAGGTCGCTCATGCTTTTCCCCCCCGTATTTTCATCCACGGTCGACACGATTATAGTATATTCTACACCATTGCGCCTTTATCGAAAAAGCAATTGTCGTCGAAATTTCCAATTGGGCGCCTGCGAATATTCCGTTCGTCGCCGATCCCGCAAACATTGGTGTTCCGGCACGCTTCCCGCGCGCTGCTCCGCCGGGGAACGACACCCTCGCCAACCTCCGTTTCGTCGGCGCGATATCCCGTGTCGAGCCGTCCTCGGTCCGGCCGGTGCTTAACCGCGCGGGCCGAAGATGCCGGTGCCGACGCGGACGAGCGTGCTGCCCTCCTCGATCGCCGTTTCGAAATCCCCGCTCATCCCCATGGAGAGGCCGAATCCCGACGAGGGGAAGGCCGCCCGCAGGGTCTCCGAAAGATCGCGCAGCATCGCGAAGGACCTGCGGATCGCCGCCTCGTCCTCCGTCAATGGTCCCACCGTCATCAGGCCGCGCAGGGAGAGTCGTCCGCACCGCTCGAGGATGTCCTCGACGAGCGCCGGACATGCTTGCGGTGCGACGCCGTGTTTCGACGCCTCGCCGGAGGTGTTGACCTCCACGTAGATCGGGTAGGGGGAGCGTTCGCCCGCCATCGTTTCCCGCTCTCCGAGGATGCGTTGCAGCGTCTCCGCCAGCTCGATGCCGTCGACGCTCTGGATGCAGTCGAACAGCTCCAGCGCGCGCCGCGCCTTGTTGCGCTGTAGGTGTCCGATCATATGCCAGGCGGGACGGCGGGTTTCCGCGGGATTCCATTTCTCCCGTTTTTCCTCCCGCTCCTGCACCCTGTTTTCGCCGAAGATCGAGATGCCGCAGTCCATCGCCTGATAGATCGATGCCAGCGGCTGCACCTTCGACACGCCCACGAGCGCGATCTCCTTCGGGTCCCTGCCCGCCCGTTTGGCGGCGGCCTCGATCCGCGCGCGTACCTGCGCGACATTTTCGCGCATCCGTTCGGCCGTCAACTTCGTCACCAGAGCTTCACCCTTCCTTCGCGCGCATTCTGCCCGTTTACGATCACGGCGTCGCCCAGCTTCAGCCCTTCGGTCACCATGAAGCGTCCGCCGTCGACCACCCGCCCCTGCACGGGCGAAAAAAACGCCTCTGACCCGCGCAGGACGAAGACGCCCCGCCGCTTTCCGCGCATCGTCACGGCGCTCTCCGGCACGGCGACGCCGGAGGCCTCGCCGGTTTCGATCAGCAGGCTGTAGTTCCGCGACAGCAGCATCTCCGGCGGAAACCAGGGCAGGTTGACGTAGAGCTTCGCCCGGTGGCGCAGCACTTCGTAGACGCGGACGTCGGCGCGGGAGGGCGTGTCCTCCTCGTCCATCATGACCATGATCCTGCCGACGGCGAGCTTTTCCTCCAGGTTGCCGGTCAGATCCGCGTAACCGATAAAGCGGAGTTCCTGCGGCTGGGGGACGAGCTTGCCGACGGGGTCGCCCTGTTTCAACTTGGCTCCCTCCTCGATCATGCGCAGCGGGGGGACGGCGGGGAGCTCGTTCATGCCGGGCCAGAGGGAGGAATAACGCCAATCGTCCTCGTGCCCGTCCATCCCCGCGACGAAATATCCCTCCACCGGCGCCGTGATATTCCAGGCGCCGCTTCCGGAGATGATCCGGGCGACGACCGCGCCCTTGGCGACGCGGTATGGTCCGCGCCCGTTCGGGTACTGCACGGCGCCGGCGCGATTCGCGAAAAGCGGCGTCTCGTTCCACAGAAATACGCCGTTGGCCCGGATCACGTCCACCTGCACCCAGGGTACCGCCCAGGTGATGTCGGGGTGCAGGCTGTCGTAATGGTCGAAATACGAGCGGAAGGCGTACGCCCACCCGCCCAGGATCACGCAGACGACCAGTCCGTAGAGGATCTTGTAGCCCGGTCGCCCGCGTTTCTCAGGCGCTCTCGGTCTCATGGGCCGTCGTGCGGAACGCGCGCTTCTAATAACATTTGGAGTAATCGCACGAAACGCAGCGCATACAGCCTTCCGCGTGCATCAGCGGCGCTCCGCAGGCGGGGCACATGTCGTCGGTGCGCACTTCCACGGTCTCGCCCATCGCGCGTTCCAGCCCCTGCGCGATGGCGTCGGGAAGGCTGAGGATGATCCCGTCGTTTTCGAACACGGGTTGGCTGCCCCCGATGCCCTTGAGTTGTTCGATGATGTCGCGCACCGGCACGCCGCTGCGCAAGGAGAGCGAGATCAGCCGTCCCAGCGCCTCGGTGTGCGCCTGCGTGTCCTTGCCGGATTTTCCCAGCGTCGCGAAGAGTTCGAAGGGGCGCCCTTCGTACAGGTTGAGCGTCAAATAGAGGTTGCCGAAACTGGTCCGGATCTTGACCGTCGTCCCGAGAAGGTTCGAGGGGCGCTTGCGCGGCGTCACGCCGGGGCGGTCGACGGCGGTTTCCTCCGCCGCTTTGTCCATCCCGTGGTAGAGCACCTGGACCTCCTTGCAGCGGTCGCGGTAGATGGTGATGCCCTTGCAGCCCAGGTCGAAGGCGAGCAGGTAGGCGCGGCGGACGTCGTCCGCCGTCGCCGCGTTCGGCATGTTGATCGTCTTGCTGACGGCGTTGTCCGTGTATTTCTGGAAGGCGGCCTGCATCTCGACGTGCTCGGAGAAGGGGATGTCGTGCGCGGTGACGAAGACGTCCTTGAGGCTGTGGGGGACGTTGACGCCCGCGAGCGTACCGGAGGCCATCACCTGTTCGAGGATGGCGGAGGAGGGTTCGCCCAGCTTCGCCAGGGCTTCGTCGAGGTAGTTGTTGACGTCGTAGACGAGCGTGTCGTTGTCGAACGCCTTGCGGCGGTACGCCAGTGCGAACACCGGCTCGATGCCGCTGGAGCACTCCGCGATGAGGGAGATGGTGCCGGTCGGCGCGATCGTTGTGACCGTCGCGTTGCGCATCGGCCTGCCGCGCTGCGCCCAGACGCTGCCCTCCCAGTTGGGGAACGAGCCGCGCGCGTTGGCCAGCGCCTCGCTCTCGTCGTGCCCGATGCGCTGGACGAAGCCCATGACCTTTTCGGCAAGCTCGACGGACTCGGGGCTGCCGTAGCGGACGCCGCGCGCGAAGAGCAGTTCCGCCCAGCCCATGACGCCCAGCCCGATCTTGCGGTTGCCCCGGGTCATCCGCTCGATCTCCGGGAGCGGGTAGCAGTTCGCGTCGATGACGTCGTCGAGGAAGTGGACGGCGATCCGTACCGTGCGCTCCAGATGGTCCCAGTCGATCTCGCCCCGCTTGTCGGCCATGCGGATGAGGTTGATGGAGCCGAGGTTGCAGCTCTCGTAGGGCAGGAGCGGCTGTTCGCCGCAGGGATTGGTGCTGTCCAGCCTGCCGCACTGCGGCACGACGTTGTCCCGCTCGATGCGGTCGAGGAAGACGACGCCCGGGTCCCCCGTCTTCCAGGCGCTCTGGATCAGCAGGTCCCAGAGCTCCGCGGCGCGGATCGTCCGCACGATTTCGCCCGTCCGGGGGTTGCGGAGATCCCAGTCTGCGTCGTCCTTCACGGCCTGCATGAAGGCGTCCGGGATGCCGACCGAGATGTTGAAGTTGGTCAGCTTGGCGCTCTCCGTCTTGGCCTTCACGAAATCGATCACGTCGGGGTGGGAGGCGTCGAGGATGCCCATGTTGGCGCCCCGCCGCGTGCCGCCCTGTTTGACCACCTCGGTCGTGTGGTCGAAAAGCTCCATGAAGGAGACCGGGCCGGACGCCACCCCCGAGGTGCTGCGCACCCGGTCGCCGGCGGGGCGGACGTGGGAGAAGTTGAAACCCGTGCCGCCGCCGCTCTTGTGGACCATGGCGGTCGCCGAGAGCGCCCCGAATATCTCGTCCATGCTGTCGCCGATGGGCAGCACGAAGCAGGCGGACAGCTGGCCTTTCGGCGTCCCTGCGTTCATCAGCGTCGGCGAGTTGGGCAGGAACTCCAGGGACGCCATCAGCTCGTAGAAGCGGACCGCCCATTCGTCGGCGATCTCCCCGTATTTCTCCTCCGGCGCCGCGACGGCGCTGGCCACCCGCCAGAGCAGATCCTCCGGGGTCTCCGCGATCTCGCCCCGGTCGTCCTTCCTGAGGTAGCGCTTCTCCAGCACCCGCCTCGCATTCTCCGAAAACAACGCCTGCATCCGTTTCGCACTCATCGCATTCATCCTCTGTCCTTCGTGGGTTCGTCGCCCTCGGCGATCGTTTCGCAATGTCCGTCCTCTTGCCGCAGCAAATGTAAAATTTCGCGGAGGTCGCCGCAGGTCCACGCGGCGCCCGCCGCGCGGAGCGCCGCGTCGCGGAAGTGTCCCGTCGTCATCCCGACCCCGCGTACGCCGGCGGCGGCCGCGGTCTTCATATCGATGTCCGTGTCCCCGACGTAAAGGGCGCGGTCCGGCGCGACGCCCAGCCGATCCAGCGCGACGAAAAGCGATTCCGGGTCCGGCTTGGGGTGCGTCACGTCCTCCAGGCCCACGATGGTGTCGAAAAGTTCCGCGATGCCGCACTTCTCGACAGCCGTCCGGGCGAAACGGCGGTTGGATACGACGCCGGTCCGGATTCCCTCGGCGCGCAACGCCGTCGGTAGGGAGCGGGTGCCGGGAAACTCGCGGAATCCGTCCTGTTCCACATTGCGGAAGTGGCCGCGGTAGTAGTCGAGCCATTCCGGTTGCGAATGCCCCCAGAGGGCGATCCAGGAGTCCTCGATTGGCAGCCCGATGACGCCGAGTACCTCCTCGCGCGATACCTCGCGCAAACCCATGGCCCGCGCCAGGCGGTTCGTACAGTCCGCGATGGCGTAGCTGCTGTCGATGAGGGTCATGTCGAAATCGAACAGGACCGCCGCGATCGTCCGTTTGCTCATCGTCCGCCCTCCGGCAGGTCCTCTCGGCGGAAGGCGACGAAGGAGCGCGCCGTCTCCCAGACGCATACCTCGTGCAGGGCGAAATTCGGCCCCCGTAGCAGGGGATCGAGCGCTTCGAACACGTAGCGCGCGATGTTCTCGGCGGTCGGTTGCGCGACGATGTCGTTCAGGTAGGCGTGGTCGAATTTCGCAATAATCCGCTCGTGTACGATCCGCTTGAGCTCGACGAAGTCCATCAGCATGCCCTCGTCGTCGGGGTGTCCGCTGAGGGTCACGGCCATGCGGTAGGTATGGCCGTGCAGCTTTTCGCATTTTCCGTGGTAGCGGACGAGGTTGTGTGCGGAGTCGAACGTGAATTCCCTGGTCAAAAACACAATGTGTGCCTCCCGTTTCATTGATCGATCCCATTGATTATAAACGATACCGATGGCATCGGGCCGGGCAGCGCTTGGAAAAAAATTCGACGATTGACGCGGCGGGGAGGGACGTGGCATGATATCGGCGAATCGAGATCAGCGAATGCAGACATCTCCGAAAGGGGGAGGCGCGTGATGCGGATTGCTGCCATGCAGCCGATCGGGAGGTTTTTTTGCGGG
>DAIRUD010000118.1:0-6269 GCA_036803565.1 Synergistaceae bacterium
TTCATGACATCTTCGCGGGGCATCGTTAGGCCACCTCCTCGATGTAGGACATAATCTGCGCGGGCTTGAAGAGCTCGCCGTTCAGCAGCGTCTTGCTGTGGGTCTCCGCCTTGCCGTGTATGGCACGGTCGATCTCGAGGAACATCTGCCCCATGTTGAGCTCGGGGACGATGACGTGCTTGATCTTCGAATCCACGACGATCTTCTCCAGCTCCTTGTCGGCAAACGGCCAGAGGGTGACGGGGCGGAAGTGCCCCACCTTGACGCCGCGGGAACGCAGTTCGCGCACGGCGCGCAGCGCGGAACGCGCGACACAGCCGTAGGAAACGACCAGGATTTCGGCATCCTCGTAGCTCTCCGCGCGATATTCGACGATATCGTCGCGGCAGCGGTCGACCTTGCGGATGATGCGCGTGATTTTCTTGTCGATATCCGGCGCACTGTTCGTGGGGAAACCCCAGTCGTTCGTCGTCAGGCCGGTGATGTGCCAGTGATAGCCGTCACCGAAGGCGGCCATCGGCGGAATGTCGTCCTCGCTGTCGGCGAGGTAGGGGATAAAGGTCTCGGGCGGGCAGGTCGGGCGTTTGCGGTCCACCAGTTCAAGGGAGTCCGCATCCGGAACGATGATGCGCTCGCGCATGTGGCCGATCACCTCGTCCGTCATCATCAGGACGGGCTGACGGAAGCGCTCCGCCATGTTGAAGGCCTTGACCGTCAGGTCGTAGCACTCCTGCACGGAGGAGGGCGAGTAGGCGATCGTCGCATGGTCGCCGTGCGTACCCCAACGCGCCTGCAACACGTCGCCCTGGGAAACCTTGGTGGGCAGGCCCGTCGAGGGACCGCCGCGCTGCACGTCGACGCAGACGAGGGGAATTTCCGCGATATAGGCGTATCCAAGCAGCTCCTGCTTCAGGGAGAAACCGGGGCCGGAGGTTCCCGTCATGGCCTTCTTGCCGGTGATCGATCCGCCGATCGTCGCCGCGATCCCGCCGATTTCGTCCTCCATCTGGATAAACTTGCCGCCGTACTTGGGCAACTCCTCCGCCATCACCTCGGCGATTTCGGTGGAAGGAGTGATCGGATACCCGCCGAAGAAACGGCATCCCGCGTCGACGCCGGCCATCGCAACCGCCTTGTTGCCCTGCCAGAATTCCGCTCTCGGCATATTAACCACGCTCCCTCACTGTGATCGCAAAATCCGGGCAGACGTTGTCGCACTGGTGGCAACCGATGCAATCGTCCTGGCGCTCCGGCTCGCACTTGACCTGAGCATCCAGCTCAAGTACTTTCTTGGGACAGATCCCGATACAAAGGCCGCAACCCTTGCACCACGTCTTGTTGACAAAAACGTCAAACTGCTTTGCCAAATAATCCACCTTCCTCCTGGTAGCTGACGGCTCCCCGTCGACTCATACTTCCTCCCGCGCGCACACGACTAACGATGCCCGAAATAGGTCATCTATGTTTGAATATACCTAAAATTTATGCACAAATCAAGTCAGAAAACCCCGCTTTTCGATTTCTCAGATACTTCGGCGAAAACATCTTCTCTTTTTTCGAGAAAGCACCACACAAACGCTATAAAAATGAAAAAAAGCGGGGGAAATCGTTTACACGATTCCCCCGCGTCGTACCGGTCGTCGTTCCACTCCGGCTTACGTGATATTCGGTTCCAGGAGCAACTCTCCCCGCTCGAAGCGGTGATAGTCCAACATGGAAAAGTCGATGTCCGGGGTCGCGTTCGTCAGGTGCTGCGCGAGCACCTTTCCGGCGATCGGGCCGAGCATGAAACCGTGCCCGGAGTAGCCCGTCGAATGGTAGAAGTTCTTGACGTCGGTCTCCCCGATGACCGGGGAACCGTCCGGCGTCATATCGTACAGGCCGGACCAGTGGCGCACGACGCGAACGCCCTTCGTCGCGGGCAGGAGCTTCGCCAGCGTCTTGCTCATCTCCGTGACGAACTGCCACGTCGTGCGGTTCTCGAAATCCTGCGGATGCCCGGCCGGGCTCATACCGCAGATAATCGAGCCGTGCGGCCGCTGCTGGATATAGTAGTTGCCGGAGAAGCTCATCAGCATCGGCGGGCAGACGCCGGGGTCGAGCGGCTCGGTGATCATGATCTCGTGGCGCTCCCCCCAGTTGGGCAGCTCGACGCCGGCCATCTTCGAGACGATCTGCGCGTAGCCGCCGGCGCAGTTGATCACGACGCCCGCGTCGATATCGCCCCGTGAGGTGGAAACCCCGCAGGCTTTATCTCCGCGCACGGTGATGCCGAGGCACTCCGTCTTGCGGTGATAGGTCACGCCCAGCCGCTTCGCCGCCTCGAGGTAGGCGAACGTCGTCAGGAAGGGATCGGCGTGCCCGTCGCGCGCGTGGTAGGTGAAACCGACGGCGTCGCTGGCGTCGAGGGCCGGACAAATCTCGCGCGCCTCGCCGAGGCTGACGACCCGCGAGTGGATCCCCAGGCTGTTCTGCAGCGCCATGCCCGTTTTCAAGTTCTCGAACTCCTTTTCGGAGTAGGCGACGAGCAGGTAACCGCCCTGGTTGAGGCCGGTCGGCAGGCCGAGCTCGTCGTCGAGCTGCTCGAAAATGTCCAGCGCGGCGATCGCCAGGCGGCAGTTCATCTCGGTTCCCCACTGGGCGCGGATCCCCGCGCCGCAGCGCCCGGTCGAACCGCTGCAAACCGTTCCCTTCTCCAGCACGACGACATCCTTCACGCCCATTCTGGCGAGGTAGTACGCCGTCGCGGTGCCCACGATACCGCCGCCGATGATGACGACGTCGGCCTTGTTCTTCCACTCCATGCTACTCGCCTCCCCCCGTCGCCAGCAGGCCGACCTTGATCGGCTTGACCGGCGGGCGCACGGTGCCCGCCTCGACCTCGTCGAGCGGCTTGCCGGTCATGCGGGAGATCTCGCGGAGGATGATGTCCTGGCAGCCCCTTCCCTGACAGGGCCCCATGCCGACCCGCAGCACGCGCTTCAGTTCGTTGAACGTGTCGTAGCCGCGGTCGATCCAGGCGCGGATCTCATCGAGCGTGATCTCCTCGCAGCGACAGATGACGACTTTCTCCTGCCCGCTCATCGGACTATACCGCCCGGACGGCACGGATATCGTTCACCAGGGATTTCGGCGCGGATACATGAACGACGATCGTGCGATCCTTCTTGGGCTCCGTGACGGCCTCTACCGTCCCCTTCGCCAGCACTTCCCCCGTCCGTCCGAGGCAATCCACCGCGGCGCCCTTCTGGGGGACGGGAAGCATCTCGCAGGGGAGCTTGAAGAGCGCCTTGTCCTCGCTGAAGGTGAGGTCGACCACGAAACAGGCAAGGCCGGGACAGACCGCGACGCAGAGCGCACAGCCGGTGCACTTGTCGTATTGGATCTCGGGCGTGTCGTTGATGTCGGCGAAGGGCGTGATGGCCCCCGTCGGGCAGCTCGTGTTGCACGGGTTGCAGGGTATGCGCTGCGGGCATTCGACGATCACGAGACCGCCCTTTTTGTCCTTCCAGAGATCCATGGGCGGCTTCACCGCTCCGGGGCGCTCTTCCGTCAGGACACCGCTGTTGAAGAGTTTTTCGGTCTCGGTCATCTTAGCGATCCTCCCATCCGTTCCGCATTACCTTGTCGATCCCGACGCGGATCTTCTCGCCGACCTCGCCCGCGCGCAAGTGGTCGAGGCGGCTCCAGTATTCGTCGAATTTCTCCATCTTCACGGGCAGCCCCAGGCTCTTCGAGGCGCACAGACCCGCGATGCGTCCCTCGACCATCGCCGCGCTTGCCTCCTCGATCCCGGAGGCGTCGCCGGCGACCCAGAAATCCGGATTCGACGTGCGCATGGTGCGGTCGCGGGCCGCGACGTGGCCGCAGAGCTGCGGCACGTAGCGCATCTCGCACCCGGCCTGGTAGAAGAGCTCGGTCGTCGGGGTCAGCCCGACGGCGAGACAGATGATATCGCAGTCGACCTTCTGCTCCTTGCCCGTCGCGCAGAAACGGTCGTCGAGTTCCATGATCACGGCGCCCTCGACAACCTTGTTGCCCACCGCCTCCTTGATGGAGTGCTGCAGCAGGATGGGTACGCCGAGGCGGCGCACCTTGGCGGCGTGCACCCAGTAGCCGCCGACGCGGGGGGCGGCCTCCACGATCGCCGCGATCTGCACGCCGGCCTGCATCAGCTGATAGCTGACGATCAGGCCGATGTTGCCCGCGCCGACCATCAGCACGCGCTTTCCGGGCGTGACTCCGTACACGTTCATCAGGGTCTGTACGGCCCCCGCACCGTATACGCCGGGAATGTCGTTATTGGGGAAGGGGATGAGGCGCTCCTGCGCGCCGGTGGAGACGATCGCCTTCTTCGCCTTGATGCGGAAGTAGGCCTCTTCGCCGCGCATGGCGGTGAAGCTCTGATCTTCTATGTAGTAGCCGGTCACCGTCGTGTTGGTGAGGACCTCGACGTTCTTCTTGTTCTCCTCGATCTCCGCGAAGAGAATGTCCGCGATCTTGTAACCGCGCGTGCCCGCGTACTCGTCCTTGCTGCCGAAGAATTTATGCGTCTGCTTGATCAGCTGGCCGCCGAGCTGCAGATCGCTTTCGACCACCGTTACCTTGGCGCCCGCCGACGCCGCCTCCGCCGCCGCGCTCAAGCCCGCCGCGCCGCCTCCGACCACGAGAATATCCGTCGTCATCTCCTTCATCGCCTACACCTCGCTCCCGGAAATCGGCCCGATCGGAACCTTGCCCTTGCCGTGCTGCGTCTCGACCTTCATCCCCGCCTTCAACGGCGTGATGCAGGTGCGGACGTTCGGTGTGCCGTCGACGACCATGAAGCAGCTGCTGCATTTGCCGATCGCGCAGAAGAACCCGCGCGGGCGCTTCATATCGGGGGTCACCCGATAGATCCGGACGCCGTTCGCGTGCAGCGCCATGGCAATCGGCTCGCCCTCGAAACCCTCCATGGGCTTCCCGTCGAAGGTGAAGGAAACCTTCGCGTTGTGCTTGAAGTCGAGCACGGGGTGCTCCTTGATCAGATCCATCGCTATTCCTCCATTCCTCAGTCTGTCCGCAATCCGCCCGTTCGCCTCGCCCGACGGCGGGCGCACCGTTACATCGTCTCTCCCTCCGCGACGGCTTTCCGGCCGCGGCGCGCCTCATCCCCCCTCCTGCGTCCGACAGGACGCACCACTCCCGTTTTTTTCGCCTCGCGCTCTCCGCCGCTCCGGCCGTCCGCCTCCCCGCCCGGCAGGTCGGCGGCCGCGCGCCCGGCGCCCTTCTCCGCTTCCCGCATATAGGCATAGATCGTGAACTTGCTGTTGCCCATTTCGGCGGCCACGTACTCCACCGCGCCCTTCATGAGGAAAAATCCCCGCTCCATCAACCGCCGTACGATCTCGATCTTCTCCGCCTTCGAGCGCACATACAACGGCGCATCGGCGACCCCTTCGATCTCGATCAGCGCGCTGCGAAAAACATCCTCGATTTCGAGGCCGAAAAACTCGTTCACCGCCTCCGCGCCGGACGTACCGGGCGCGACGGCAAATAACGATTCCAGCAATTCCCGGGCAATCTGCGCCTTCGCGGTATCGAAGTGGATGCACAGAAGGCCGATAATCTCCCCGGCCTCGCTGCGAAGGCAGATGACGCCGCACTTGATCAGGGCTCCGTTGTTCGCCCGCGCCATGTAGATATGGACGTCGCGGCCGTCCTCGAACGTCCCGGAATTCAGGAGCTGCAGGCCGTATGCCGTCATCGGCGAACCGAGCGGGCGGCCTGTGACGTGTTCGTTCGCGCAGGCGACGATCGATCGTTCCAACTGCCCCACATCGTGCAACAGGATTTCACAATCCCCGCCCAAAATCGCCGCAAGCCCGAAAACGATCGGGATGTACGGACGAAGCTGCGGGTGCATACCGGTATCGATCTTCTTCTGCACGTTTTAACCTCCGCACCCGCACGATGAAACATTTTCCGCAACGGTTCTTTATGCCGGTAAACAATTCGGTAAAACTATTCTAATAACCATACAAAAAATTGTCAATGGGCGATGCCCCATTTCCCCACCCTGCGGAACGGCGTCTGCCGAAATGCCACACGGAATATGCCGCTGCGCGAACAGGGAATCTGCAAAATACGAATATTCCACATCCTCGCGATCGCAGTCGAAATCGGTGTGATCGGCTTGCGCGCGCTTTTCCGGCAGAGCTCTCGAAAGATCGGCTGCGAAAGGGGGCGCTGGGGCGGAATCGGCAAATCAAGCGGCAGGCGTGCGCCGA
>DAIRUD010000119.1:0-6253 GCA_036803565.1 Synergistaceae bacterium
GCACCAAGCTGATCGCCGCGCGCGACCCCACCGGCATCCGCCCGCTGGTGATGGAGCGCGCGCGGGTCGAGCGGGCCGTTTCCGTCGCCGGGAGGATGGATGTTCTGCCCTTCCGGCCCATGAAGGCCGGGTTGGTCACGACGGGAAAGGAGCTGGCGGAGGGGCGCGTCGAGGACGCTTTCGCCGATAAGTTTCGCGGCAAACTCTCCGTTTTCGGGGGAACGCTGATCGGGCAGCGCTTCTGCACCGACGATTCGGCGCAGATCGCGGCGGCGATCCGTACCTTTCTCGACGAGGGCGCGGAGATCGTCGTCTGTACGGGCGGGATGAGCGTCGACCCCGACGACCGGACGCCGGGGGGAATCGGCATGGTTGCTGGAGAGGTCGCGTTTCGCGGCGTCCCCATCCTGCCCGGTGCCATGTTGATGCTGGGCTGGGCGGAGTCGCCGTTCGGCGGCCCCGACGTCGCCGTCCTGGGGTCGCCCGCGTGCGTCGTGCACGACGAGCGCACGGCGTTGGACTGCATGTTGCCGTTCCTCTTCGCCGGACAGGATCCGACGCCCTACGTGCGCAAATGGGGCGTCGGCGGCTTGTGCGAGCACTGCTCGCCCTGCCATTGGCCGAGCTGCTCCTTTTCCTCGGATTTTTAGCGTAGATCGACATCAAGATGTTGCATCCAAAAGAGAGGATGCCAAGGAGGCTCGACCCCCTCGGCGGGGCGTGGGGTGGAGCCTGGCGAAGCAAATACGCCCGAGCGGAAACCTTTCGCGGATGAACGCGCGGCGCGGCGGCGTGGCCGGGCTCGTCCTGGCGGGCGGGATGGCGCGCCGCATGGGGGCGTGCAAGGTGCTTTTGCCCGTGGCCGGATGCGGCGCCTTGGAGCAGCTCGTCTCCCGCATGCGTGCGGGCGGTGTGGGGCGGATCGTCGTGGTCACGGGGGGGTATGCGGACCGGACGCGCGCCGAAGCGCTGCGCCTCGGCTGCACCCCCGCGCACAACCCGGACTACGAGACGGGCATGTTCAGCAGCGTGCTGGCCGGAGTTCGGGCGCTTCCGCCCGATGCCGATGCCTTTTTCCTCATTCCCGGCGATACGCCGCTCGTCAAACCCGCGACCTACCGGATGTTGATCGATGCCTTCGACGCACCCCCGGACGACGAAGCGCCGGATGCGGTCCACCCGGAATTTTGCGGTGAACGCGGGCATCCGCCTCTTATTCGCGGGGAGCTTGCGGCGAAGGTTCTCTCGTGGGGTGGCATGGACGGGATGCGCGGTTTTCTGGAGGCGCATGCGCCTCGGCGTCGAACGGTCGCCGTCGCGGACCGCGCCGTGTTGCTGGACATGGATACGCCGGAGGATTACGAGACGTTGCAGCGATACGCGCAAACGGAATGGTATCCCGATCCCGGCGAGTGCGCGGCGCTGTGGGATATCGCCGGAACTCCCGTGAAAGTACGGGCGCACATGAGGGCGGTGGCGTCCTGTGCGGAGCGCGTCGCGGGCGCGCTCGTAGAGCGCGGGTGCACGCTGAATGTCCCGATGCTCGCCTCGGCGGCCCTGTTGCACGACATTGCGAAGGGAAGCCCCGAGCACGAGCGCGTCGGGGCGAGATATCTGGATAAGGCCGGATACGAGCAGGTCGCACAGCTCGTCGCCGCCCACACGGATCTACCGGGGGGGCTGGGCCCGGAGGATTCACCGCCGAACGAAGCGGAACTGCTCTACCTGTGCGACAAACTGCTGGACGGAACGGCATTCCTGACGCCGGAGGCGCGGATGGAGCAGATGGAAGCGCGTTTTCCCGCAGGCAGCACGGCCCGCAACGCGGCCCGCGCCCGTCTGCATAAAGCGGCGGTATTGCGCGATCGGGTCGAGGCGCTTCTGGGAAGCACGTTGACGGAGGCGCTCGCGACATAATACCAAGTCGCGATAATGCATTGAGAATCACAATTTCTTGGGCTGTCTGTGGGTGGATTTACTGGATTGATGAAAACCCTATCGCCCACAAGTTGGTATAAAGTGCGCTCTTTTCCTCAAAGATGAATACGGATATTTGTATACAGGTGATATCGGTGCAAGCGAGCAGTTTTTTCGGAGAAGCGGCCGCTTGCTGAGGTTGCATTGGACGTTGTCCTGTGTGAGCAAGGAAGCCGGGGGATGCTCCCGTCATCTTTCAGGGTGAGCTGCCTTTGTGCAAAGGCGTGTTGTCATGCCGCGTCTGTGCGACGATTATGCGGATCTCTGTGGTTTTCAGATTGGCGTAATAAATTTCATTATAATTTTTATTTGTTAATTTCCAGCAGGGTTTCCGAATCGCGCTGGATAAATTTCGAATCTGTGATAAAATCCTCGAGACAAAGAAATTATATTATGAACTAGCGTTTCGTATTGATTTTATCGGTTCCCAAACGCTTGAAGGAGGCATTCTGTGAGCACACCGGCTTATCTCGTCCTGCAGGACGGGCACGTCTTCGAGGGGCGGCTCTTCGGTTGCGCGGACAATCTGTCCGACGGGAAGGACGTTTTGGGGGAGGTCGTATTCACCACGGGCATGACGGGGTATCTCGAAACGCTGAGCGACCCCAGCTACTACGGCCAGATCGTGGTGCAGACCTTTCCCCTGATCGGCAACTACGGCGTCATCCCGGCGGATTTCGAGAGCGGCGCCCTCTGGCCGCGCGCGTATATCGTGCGCGAGTGGTGCGAGCATCCCTCGAACTTCCGCAGCGAGGGCGACCTCGACGCGCTGCTGCGGGAGCGCGGTGTGGTCGGGCTCTCCGGCATCGATACGCGCTCCCTGACCCGGGTGATCCGCGATGCGGGCGTCATGAACGGCGCCGTCACCCTGTGTCCCGATGCGGTCGATCGCCGTGCCCTGGATCGTCACGGCGTGAAGGAACCCGTGGCCGGTGTGTCCACGCCCAAGGTCGTTCGCATGGGTGCGAAAAAGGCGAAGCGGCGCGTCGTGTTGTGGGATTTCGGCGCCAAGGCGAACATCGCGCGGTCCCTTGTGGCGCGCGATTGCGAGGTCGTCGTCGTGCCGCATAAGTATACGGCCAAGAAGATCGCGGCGTACGAGCCGGACGGGATCATGCTGTCCAACGGGCCGGGGGACCCGGGGGAGAACGACGGCGTCGTCGCGGAGCTGCGGACGCTTCTGGAATACCGCATCCCCACCTTCGGCATCTGTCTCGGCCATCAGATCCTGGCCATCGCCATGGGCGCGAAATCGCAGAAGCTGAAATACGGGCATCGCGGCGCGAACCAGCCGGTGCGGGACGTGCGCACGGGACGCGTCTATATTACGACGCAGAACCACGGCTATGCCGTCGTCCCGGAGAGCATCCCCAAGCGCGTTGCGGAGATGCGCTTCGTCAACGCCAACGACGGGACGTGCGAGGGAATCGATTATAAGAAAATGCCCGCGTTCGGCGTCCAGTTCCACCCGGAGGCCTGTGCCGGCCCCATGGACACCAGCTATCTGTTCGACCGTTTCGTGGAGATGATGGAGGCGTATCGCCATGCCGCTCGATAAAAACATCAAAAAAGTGCTCGTCATCGGATCGGGTCCCATCGTCATCGGGCAGGCCGCGGAGTTCGATTACGCGGGGACGCAGGCCTGCCGGGCGCTGAAGGAGGACGGCCTGGACATCGTCCTCGTCAACTCCAACCCGGCCACGATCATGACCGACTCCGCCATGGCCGACGCCGTCTACATCGAACCGCTGACGACGGCGACGCTCCGCCGCATCATCGAGCGGGAGAAGCCGGACAGCGTCCTGCCGACGCTGGGCGGACAGACGGGGCTGACGCTGGCCATGCAGCTGGCCAAGGAGGGCTTCTTCGAGGAACAGGGCGTGCGCCTGCTCGGCGCGCGCCCCGAGACCATCGACCGCGCCGAGGACCGCCAGCTCTTCAAGGACACCATGGAGTCCATCGGCCAGCCCTGCATTCCCTCGAAAGTCGTGGAGAGCGTCGCCGACGCCGTCGCCTTCGCCAACGAGATCGGCTATCCGTTGATCGTACGCCCCGCTTTTACGCTGGGCGGCAGCGGCGGCGGGATCGCGGCGGACGAGGCGGAGTTGCGCCGCATCGCGCGGGACGGCCTGCGACTCTCGCCTATCCACCAGATCCTGGTAGAGAAGTCCGTCTCGGGCTGGAAGGAGATCGAGTTCGAGGTGATGCGCGACTCCGCCGGAAACGCCATCACCGTGTGCAGCATGGAGAATTTCGACCCGGTCGGCGTGCACACCGGCGACAGCATCGTCGTCGCGCCGGCGCTGACGCTCTCCAACAAGGAGTTCCAGATCCTCCGCTCGGCGGCGTTGGACATCATCTCCGAGCTGCGGATCGAGGGCGGCTGCAACTGCCAGTTCGCGCTGCATCCGGAGAGCTTCGAATACGCCGTCATCGAGGTCAACCCGCGCGTTTCGCGCTCCTCCGCGCTGGCGTCCAAGGCCACCGGGTATCCCATCGCCAAGGTGGCGGCCAAGATCGCCGTCGGCTACACGCTGGACGAGATCCCCAACGCCGTCACGGGCAAGACCTGTGCCTGTTTCGAACCGGCTATCGATTATGTGGCGGTCAAGTTTCCCAAGTGGCCGTTCGATAAGTTCTATTATTCGCCCCGTACGCTGGGGACGCAGATGAAGGCGACCGGCGAGGTGATGTCGCTCGCCGACAATTTCGAGGCCGCCCTGATGAAGGCGATCCGCGGCGCGGAGATCCATCAGCAGACGCTCTATCTCTCGAAGCTGGAGCCCTACTCCGACACGGAGATCATGGAGAAGCTCGCGGTGCCGACGGACGAGCGCATTTTCCTCATTTTCGAGGCGCTGCGGCGGGGCGTTGCCTGCGAGGAGATCCACGCCCTGACGATGATCGACATGTGGTTTCTGCGCAAGCTGGAGGGCATGGCGGCCTACGAGGCGCGCCTGCGGGCGACCGGTCTGGACGACGCGAACTATCGCGAGGGCAAGCGCATGGGCTATCCCGACAACGTCTTGGAGAAGATATCCGGAGACAGGGTTTCGTCGCATATTCCCGCCTCCTACAAGATGGTCGATACTTGCGCGGGGGAGTTCGCCGCCGCGACGCCCTACTTCTACGCGACGTACGGCGGCGAGAACGAGGCGGCGGCCTTCGCGGCGGAGAGAGGGAGCGGAACGCGCGGCACGGTCGTCGTGCTCGGCTCCGGCCCCATCCGCATCGGTCAGGGAATCGAGTTCGATTACTCCAGCGTCCACTGCGTCTGGGCGCTGAAGCGGCAGGGTTACGAGGTCGTCATCATCAACAACAACCCGGAGACCGTCTCCACGGACTTCGACACGGCGGACCGGCTTTATTTCGAACCCCTGATGCCGGAGGACGTCCGCGACATACTCGAGCTGGAAAAACCGCTCGGCGTCGTCGCGGCCTACGGCGGACAAACGGCGATCAAGCTCTCCAAGTATCTGCACGAGAACGGCTACCCCATCCTCGGCACGCCCTTCGACAGCATCGACCTGGCGGAGGACCGGGAGCGCTTCGACGCCCTCTTGGAGGACCTGGGGATCCTCCGCCCCAAGGGGGCGACGGTCCGCACCGTGGAGGAGGCGCTGGAGGCCGCGCGCGGTTTGGAGTATCCGGTGCTGGTGCGTCCGTCGTATGTGCTGGGCGGGCAGAACATGAGCATCGCCTTCTCCGACGAGGACGTCGCCGAGTTCATGGGGGTCATCCTCTCGACGGGGATTGAGAACCCGGTCCTGATCGACAAATACCTGCGCGGGACGGAGATCGAGGTCGACGCCATCTGCGACGGCGAGGACGTGCTGATCCCGGGCATCATGGAGCACGTGGAGCGCACGGGCATCCACTCCGGGGACTCCATCGCCGTCTATCCGGCCATCAACGTGGAGGACGACCTGATCGCGCGCATCGTCGACCAGACGCGCCGCATGGCGCTGGCGATGAAGACCAAGGGCCTCGTCAACATCCAGTACATCATCTACGAGGACGACATCTACGTCATCGAGGTCAACCCGCGCGCCTCGCGCACCGTGCCCTACATCAGCAAGGTGACCGGCGTTCCCATGGTGGACCTCGCCACGCGGGCCATGCTGGGGGAGCGCCTTGCCGACATGGGCTACGGGACGGGCCTGTACCCGCCCGCGCCCTACGTCGCGGTGAAGGTGCCGGTCTTCTCCTTCGAGAAGCTGCACGGCGTCGACACGCACCTCGGGCCGGAGATGAAGTCCACCGGCGAAGTGCTGGG
>DAIRUD010000120.1:0-6221 GCA_036803565.1 Synergistaceae bacterium
CCAAGGGAGCCGGCTCCCTTGGATCCCTCTTTCTTTCAATATCTCGATGTCTATTGGCTTTAGAGCGCGCGCAGGTCCTCCACGAGCGCCGTCTTGCCGTCGGTCTTCTCGTCGGCCATCTTGATCACTTTGGCGGGCGAGCCGGCCACGACCGCGCCGGGCGGCACATCCGCCGTCACCACGGCATTCGCCGCCACGACGGCCCCCCTGTGCACGCGCACGCCCTCCAGGATGACGGCGTTGGCCCCGACGAACACGTCGTCCTCGATCGTCGTCGGCTCCGCCGAGGCGGGCTCGATCACCCCCGCGACGACCGCGCCCGCGCCGATGTGGCAGCGCGCCCCGATCACGGCGCGGCCGCCGAGGACGGTGTTCATGTCGATCATCGTGCCCTCGCCCACGACGGCCCCGATGTTGATCACGGCGCCCATCATGACGACGACGTTGCGCCCGATCTCGACCATGTCGCGAATGATCGCGCCCGGCTCGATGCGGGCATCGTAGCGCGACAGGTCCGCCATCGGGACGGCGGAGTTGCGCGCCGCGGGCGGCTCGACCTCCCAGCCGGAGAGGTGCGCGGCGTTGGCCTCGACGAAGGCGCGCAGCGCGGCATAATCGCCCGTCAGCGTGCCGAAATCGGCCCCGCGCACGACGCGGAAGTCTTCCGCGCCGCGCCAGTCGATCGCCTCCAGGTCGCCGGAGACGAAGGCGCGCGCCGTGGTCTTTTTCTTCGATTCCTTGATCAGGCGGATGACCGCTTCGGTATCCATTTTCCCATACCCCTCCCTGGTGTCGTCCCTGTGCGATCAGGATCTCCGCGCGGCGCGGAGCACGTCCTGAAACGTATACCAGCCCTTGGCCGCGCCGTGGGCGAACTCCGCCGCGCGGAGCGCGCCCACGGCGAGCAGGCTCCGGTTGACGATGCGGTGGGAGAAGGTCAGCAGCTCGTCCTCCCGCCCGTACACGACGGCATGGTCCCCCGGCAGGTTGCCGAGGCGCAGCGCGTGCGTCGGACACGTCCGCCCCGTCGCCTCCATCAGCATCAGGGCCGTTCCGGAGGGAGCGTCCTTTTTCCGGTTGTGATGCGCTTCCACGATCTCCAGTTCCCAGTCGGCGAACAGGTCCGCGTAGTCGGCGAGGATCATCGCCAGCAGGTTGATGCCGATGCCGAAGTTCGCGCTGTAGACGACGGCGCACTCTTCCGACAGGGCGCGGATGCGCTTCTTCTCCGCCTCGTCGAAGCCCGTCGTGCCGATGACCAGGGCCGCGCCGAACCTGCGGCAGAGCTCCAGCGTCGTCGGCAGGGCGGGGGGCAGGGAGAAGTCGACCACGAGCTGCGGGGTTCCGTCCTCCCGCATCCCATGCTCATCGACGGCCAGGACGAGTTCGTGACCCGCGCGCTCGAACAAAGCGGCGATTTCCCGGCCCATGCGGCCGGACGCGCCGACGATTCCGTATCTCATGCGCAGATCGCCACGCCTTCCATGGAAGGGTAGATCACGCGGCACGCTTCGAGGTCGGCGTCGACCCGCCGCATGCAGGCCTCCGAGGCCTCGACCAGCGGCAGCCGCAGGCGGTTCTCGCAGAAACCGAGGCGCGAAACCGCGTACTTCACCGGCATCGGGTTGGTCTCCATGAAGAGGCTGCGCGTCAGCGGCAAAAGATCGAGGTGGATCTCCCGCGCGCGCACGGCGTCCCCGGCGATCCCGGCCGAGACCATGCGCGCCGTGCGCGCCGGGGCGACGTTGGAGAGCACGGAGATGACGCCGTGCCCGCCGCTGTTGACGATGTGGAAGGTCTGGTCGTCGTTGCCCGACAGCACGCTGAACTCCGGGCGGACCGCGCGCAGCGCCGCGATGACCTCGTCCACCTGCGCCAGGTTTCCGCTGGCCTCCTTGAGGGCGACGATGCCCGGCAGCGCCGCGAGGCGGACGACCGTCTCCGGCAGGAGGTTGACGCCGGTGCGGCCCGGCACGTTGTAGAGGATGATCGGGATGTCCACCGCCCGCGCGATCGCCTCGAAGTGGCGGTAGAGGCCGTCCTGCGAGGGCTTGTTGTAATACGGCGTGACGACGAGCGCGCCGTCCGCGCCGCGCTCCCGCGCCTCGGCGCAGTTGCGGATGACGTGCTCCGTGTTGTTCCCGCCGCAGCCCACGACGACTGGCACCCGCCCCGCCGCGCGGTCGACCGCGAAGGAGACGATCTCCCGGCGCTCCGCCTCCGCAACCGCCGGGGCCTCCCCCGTCGTCCCCAGCACCACGAGGAAATCCACCCCCTCGTCGATCTGCCAGTCGATCAACCGCCCGAAGGCCGCGTAATCGACCCCGACCGCATCGAAGGGCGTAACCAGCGCCGTCCCCGTCCCGCAAAACCTCGTCGTACCCGTCATTGCCATCTCCTCCTTGGGAATTCCGCACAAAGTCAAAACTTGAAAAACAAAAACGGCGCGTCCCATAGTGACCAGGGACGCGCCGTCATCATCGACGACACGCGGTACCACCCTGCTTGAGAGCGCTTCCGTGGAAGCCGCCTCCCCGCTTCGAGACTCTATAACGTGAGCCTAATCCGTGAACGTACTACCGGCACACCCGTGCCGTTTCCGTCCCAGCTCCCCAAGTTTTGAGCCTCCTCCGATCTCCCGTGAAGCGTCTCTCAGCCGGTGAACGCTTCTCTCTGTCGGTGATCTTCCTGCACCCTTCGGGTGCATGGATTCAGCGCCTTGGTTCGTCGCCTTTGTGCGATATTTAATTGTTGGGGAGCTTAGCAGGCTTTTTCCCGTTTGTCAAGCGGATATTTTCGCACGCCCCGCTACAACGGCCGGTCGTTCGCCTGCATCGCCTCGCGCCGCTTGGAGCGGGCGAGCAGGGACTCCATGTTGACGATGCTGCGCCGGTGCGTCCCGAAACCGATCTCCCCGACGGCGTCGTAGACGGAGATCTTCAGGACCATGTACAGCGGCTGCACCTCGATCACCGTCGCGTCCACCGTGATGCGCATGCCGACGCGCGTGGACGCGGTGTGCTCGAACTCGATCGCCCTGCCGATGCTGACATACCCCTCCGGCAGGTATTTGTCCACGGCGACGGCGGCGGCCTGAATCGCCAGCCGAATGCAGGCGGGCGTCGCCAGCAGCTCCTCCAGCCCCTTCGAATATTTCGTCGCGGCGTCGTCGTTGGTCACCACGTGCGTAATGGAAGCGGACCGCCCCACCTGAATGATATCCCGCAAATCGTACATCTCCGGACCTCCTCTCTCGAAGTCGCAATCGTCCTGCCCCGTCTTCTCCGCGAACCCTGTGCGCTATAATACTAGGCAATGACGCGCCGATCCGGCACCGTAATTTCCGCTTTTCCGTTCCGGCGGAATCGCCCTCCGCGCCCTTGGGCGGTTTCTTGACAAGCCCGACGCCTCTTCGTAAGATTACTCCAGCAAAGCAATACATTGTCGCATCGGCGCCGAGCGCGTCGATGAAGGAGAATTTGTCGAGCATGGACGCAACGACAGGCCAAGACAAGAAACGCACAAGCACCGTCTCTCTCTTCATCGTCCTCTCGACGTGCCTGATGTTCCTCATCGTCTCCCTGGTCATCGTGTATATCAGCGACAGCATCTATCGCGAGACGTTTTTCGCCTATGTCAGCGACCTCTGCCGCGACAACAACGCCCAAGTGGCGTTGACGGCCAACGGCGGACAGATCAGGCGTTTTTCGCAGACGCTTGCCGCGGACGACGGTTATCGCGCCTTCGCGACCAAGCTGGACGCGCTGAGCGATACGATCGCGGCCAGCGCGCTGTATATCTTGTGCGATACCGGTGCGGAGGACGCCTACACCTGCATCTACTCGACGGCGAAGCCCGGCGCGCCGCCCCCCGGCCCCGCCCTCGGCACGGCGGTGCCCAAAGCGCACCACCCGGAGGCGGAGCGCGTGCTGCGCGAGGGCAAGGCCTTCGATCGCGCCCGTTTTCGCAAGGACGACACCGAGGGCGGTTTCTATTACGCCTACGCCCCCATTTTCGACGACGCGGGCCGAACCGTGGCGTTCGTCGGTACGGAAATCAGCAACGTCCCGTTGCTGGATCGCCTGCAACACTACCGGCGCATTCTTCTGATCGCACTGCTCATCTCCTTCTTCCTCTTCGCCGGCCTCTACGCGCTGGTGGTCACCTACACGCTGTATCTCCCGATGAGACGGGTCACGAAGTGCGCGATGCGCATGTCGCGCGGCAATCTCGACCTGCGACTCCCCGAGATCATCGTCCGCCGCGACGACGAGATCGGCCAGCTGGGCAACGCCTTCGAGATCGTCTCGGACAGCATCGCCGAGGTCATCAACGATATCGAACACCTCCTCGGCTCCGTCCGGGAGGGGCGTCTGGGCACACGCGCCGATCTCACCTTCTTCCGCGGCGACTTCCACCGCATCGTCTCCGGCGTCAACACGACGCTCGACGTCATCGCGCGCCATTTCGACGCCGTCCCGGAGGCGATCGCCTTTCTCGACGAAGAGGGGCGCATGCTCTACGGGAACCGGGCGATGCTCGATTTCGCCGCGCGGCACCGCATCGACACGGCACGGGGCGGATTGCCCGCGCGCCTGACCGCCGAGGGAGAGGACGAGCCGACGGCGCCCGCCCCGCCGACGCAGGACGAGCGGCACGGGCGCTCGGAGGCGGTGCACAGCATTCGTTTATGGGCGGACGAGGAGCTGCGGAGCTATTCCCTGTCGATCTACCGCACCGAAGGCGACCCGCTGGTGATGATGGTCCTCGCCGACGTCACCATGCTGATGCGGGCGCGCGACGACGCGGAGCGGGCGAGCAGCGCGAAGAGCGACTTCCTCTCCCGCATGAGCCACGAGATCCGCACGCCGATGAACGCGATCATCGGCATGTCGCACATCGCCTCCGCCTCCGACGACATGGGCAAGGTCCGCAACTGCCTGCGGAAGATCGAAAGCTCGTCCTCCCACCTGCTCGGACTGATCAACGACGTGCTCGACCTTTCGAAGATCGAATCCGGCCGCCTCGAACTGGAGGAGGAGCCCTTCTCGCTCACCCAGGATATGGAGTTCGTCCTGGGTATGATCGCCCCCAAGGCCAAGGAGCGCGGCGTGGAAATCGACATGCGGATCGCCGACGTGGCGCACGACACGGTCACAACCGATTCGTTGCGGCTGAACCAGGTGTTGATCAACATCCTCTCCAACGCGGTGAAATTTTCGCACGCCGGCGGGCGGGTCGACCTGACCGTCGAGGAGTGCGCCTTCGACGACCTCGCGTGCGTCGGCACATACCGCTTCACCGTGCGCGACCGGGGCATCGGGCTGACCGAGGAGCAGGCGGCGAAGTTGTTCCGCCCGTTTTCGCAGGCCGACGCGAGCATCAACCGCAAGTACGGCGGCACGGGCTTGGGCCTGGTCATCTCGAAAAACATCGTCGAGAAGATGGGGGGCGAACTCACCCTCGCGGGCGTCCCCGACGAAGGCTGCACGGTGACGTTCCGCATCGCCGTACAGGCATCGTGCGAGTCGCTCGCGACCGAAACGCGGGAAGACGGAAAACGAGGCCGCGACACGTACGACTTCACCGGCAGCCGCGCCCTGGTCGTGGACGACATCGAGATCAACCGCGAAATCCTCGTCGCGCTCCTGGCAGAGACGGGACTGGAGCTGGACACCGCCGAGGACGGCGCGGAGGCCGTCATGCGCTTCGAGAGCGCCCCGGAAGGGCACTACGACATAATCTTCATGGACATGCAGATGCCGGGAATGGACGGGTGCGAGGCGACGCGGAAAATCCGCGCCATGGCACGACAGGACGCGCAGAAGGTAAAGATCATCGCCATGACGGCCAACGTCATGCAGCACGACGTCAGAAGGGCGCTCTCCTCCGGCATGGACAGCCATATCGGCAAGCCGATCGACGTCGATTACCTGTTGCAGGTAACGGAACTCTGTATCGAAAGCGGCAAAAAGGCGAAAAGCGGTTAATTCCATTCCGAGACCCAATCAATGATTCAAAGCAGGGCAGGTCGCCCTCGGCCACCCTTGGCGGCGCTCCTTCTTGAGGATGCGGGGCGTTCCGTCGTGCAAAACCCCGACCCTCTCGGAGAGTGTTATGCCAATGATAAATCCATCGCTCATAATGATCGGCCACGTGGTAGCATTCCCCCAGTCGGCTCTGCCGACAGCCCCCTCTCGAGGGGGCCGGGGCTTGGCACG
>DAIRUD010000121.1:0-6210 GCA_036803565.1 Synergistaceae bacterium
GGCGGCGCCCCACGGTTTCATGTTTTAGAAATGCATGCGCCAGAAGGGGACCTCGTATTGACTGGGGTTGAAGGTCACGTCCTTGAGGTCGGAGCGGAAGACGGCCTTGTTGCACTCGTAGGTGAGCGGGATGTAGACCGCGTCCTCGTGCAGGCGCGTCAGCACGAAGGTGAAGAGGGCCTGCCGTTCCTTCTTGTCGGTGGTGGTCATGACCTTGGTGATAGCGGCGTCGATCTCCTTCTTGTCGTGCAGGCCGAGCTGCGCGGCGTAGTCGCCGTAGACGCGCTGGCGCATGGCGGCGAGGGACGACTGGGGGTCGTAGGGCGTGCCCCAGCAGATGTTGAAGACCATGTCGAAATTGCCCGCCTTCATGTTGTCGCGGTAGGACTGTTCCTCCTCGCCCTTGATGTTGACGGCGACGCCCAGCTTGGCGTACTCGGACTGCAAATATTCGGCGATGGTGCGTTCGGTGACGCTGTTGCTGTTGTAAAGCAGGCCGAGTTCGAGCTTTTTGCCGTCCTTGACGCGGACGTTCTTCTCCAGTTTCCAGCCCGCCTCGTCGAGCAGTTTCCCGGCCGTCTCCATGTCGTACGCGTAGGGTTCGAGGTCGATGTCGCAATAGGGGATGGTGCGCGCGAAGAGCGTGTCCGCGGGTTTCTCCACGCCGTAGAAGACGCCCTCCGAGACCGTCTTGCGATCCGTCGCGTGTTGCAGGGCGCGGCGCACGGCGGGGTCCTTGAGGATCTCGTGGGTCGTGTTGAGGACGATCTGCCGCGTGGAGGTGGCCTGCGAAAGGGCGACCGCGAACTTGTCGCCGGCGCGGTATTTATTGATCGCCTCGGCGTCGATTTCATTCTTGCCGAAGATCAGGTCGATCTCGCCCTTCTCCAGGGCGAGGATGCGCGTCTGGTTGTCGGGGATGACCTTGACGGTGATCTTCTCGATCGCCGGTTTCCTGCCCCAGTAGTGCTCGTTGATCTCGAAGACGGCGTACTCGTCGCGGACGAAGTCCGTCAGTTTATAGGGGCCGGTGCCGATGTAGGCGTTGACGCCGTCCTTGGTGGAACCGTTCTTCATGGCCTTGGGGGAGATCATCCCGAAGGGGCGGGTGACGCCCAGTTCCGTCAGCATGGGGAAGTAGGGCGCGCGCAGCCGGATGCGCAGCGTCAGGTCGTCGACGGCCTCGACGCTCTCCAGCAGGTGCATCATCTCGAGCCAGGTGTGGCGCTCTTTGTTCTCCAGGATGGCGTCGAAATTCGCCTTGATCGCGTGCGCGTCGCACGTTTCGCCGTCGGAGAACCTGACCCCGTCGCGGATCTTGAAGGTGTAGGTCTTGCCGCCGTCGGCGATCTCCCAGCTCTCGGCGAGCGCGCCGCGGTATCCGTCCGCCGTGACGTCGATCAGCCGGTCGTAGATCATCGTCTGGGCGTACATCTCTCCGGCGTAGAGATGCGGGTTGAGGTCGCGGATATCCCTGTAGTTAACAAACACTAACTCTTTTCGCGGCGCGGAAGCGTCGCCCGCCTCCGCGATCGGGCGCGCCGCATCCTGATATACGAAGCAGCATATCAAAAACAGAACGAGTAGGCACAGATTTCGAAAAAACATTCCCTTACCTTTCATGAAAAAAGCCCTCCTTTAGTTTGCTTGAACTAACAACAGCCGGAAGGGGAGTATAGCATCACGAAATTTCGGCGGCAAGCCCCGTTGACGCCACCGGGGCCGCTGTTGCCCAGGCTTTCTGCCGATCGTTTTGAAAAATGTTGAAATATATGAGAAGTTGCTATTTTGTATGAATTGCAATGTGAATTTTCATTATTTTGAAAATTATCGTAATGCCGGATGCGGATGCGATGAAGCGAAAATAACCGGCGGAATTGCGCCGAGGCGTTTCAACAGCGTCTCCTCCGTGTACCTCGTTAGCGGTTCCGTCGATGTGCGGCGAAGCCCCTTGGAGGATGGTCGCCGCCATCGCCGGGGAGGTTCGGGGTACGGGGAGTCCCGGACGCGGCGCGCATCGGCGTTCGCGGCCGCGACGGATTCCCGCGCGCGAAACCGCGCGGAGGCGAGCCTCCTCTACCTCCGCGCGACCGCGACCGTTCGTGCGTAAGCGGCGCTATTCCCGGAAGTCGTTGAAAAAACGCATGCCGAGGTTTTCGCCGAGTTGCGCGAGGCGGTCGAAATCCCTCAACGGCACGATGAAGAGGTGGTAACAGTCGCCGCCGATATCCAGCGAAACCAGGGTGTAGCCCTTTTCCCGAAAATAGGCGTCGATCGTCAGCAGGGCCTCGTTCGTGAACTCCTCGCCGGTGAAGGCGATCTCGTTGACGTCGAGCGGGTAGCCGAGGTTGCCGATCGCCTCCGCGAGGTGTGCGGTGATCTCCTCGGTTTCCTCTTTCCAGTCGATATAGCCGCCGAATTTGTACTCCGTGTCGTGTCCCACCAGCCAGTACGCGGTCACGTCCAGCAGAAAATCGTCCGCGTCCGTATCCTCGTCGAACCGGTCGCCGCACCAGTCCGCGTACTTGGCGGCAAAGGCCGTGCGGTCCCGCGCCAGCAGCGTGAAGTCGCGTACCACGTCGGGGTTGCCGTTGCTGAGGATGCCCGCGATGTCGACGATCGTTGCCTCGTCGCGGGCTGGGCGTGCGTCCTCGGGAGCCGGTGTACCCGCGGTGACGGGCTTCGTTTCCGGGGTGGGGTTGCCGCCGTTCCCGGCCTTGCCGTCTTTTTTGGCAAACAGAAAATCGAAAAATCCCACGCGAATTCCTCCCCGGTATTCGTTTTCGGCATCGTATGACGCGTGTACCTCCGGCAAGCCGTCTTCCACGGCCAGGCGTTTATCGAAGGCGCATGCGACGGGCGAACTGCACAACAGGGCGATGCAGCACGGTATCCCTATCGTCGACAGGCGCTTCCTTTTTCCTCTCATCGGATCCGTCACTCGTTTCTCCGCAAACGGGCATCATCTTCAGTCCAAGAAATATACACGAGAATCGGCGATTTCCATAGCCGCCCGCGAAACGAACGCGAACGATGCGGGGAATGGAATAAGGCAAAACCTCGCGCAGCGAATGCGCGATGCGACCCCCCCGGAACCGCAGCGGTGCGTCCGGGGGGCGTCATCGTATCGCGGTTGCGCGGCGTGCCCGCTTATTCCAGAAAGACGCTCTTTCCGCCGGGATACGACACGGTGTATTTGACCGTCTTCTGCACGGACTCTCCGGGTTGCAAGCGCAGCTCCCAGCGCAGCTCGCCCGTGTCCGCGTCCAGTTCCGCGCCGGAGATCTCGACGGTCTCCACGGTGATGCTCTTGTTGGCGGAGACGGGGATCTGATCCAGGACGCGGATGTCGATCGGCGTGGGCCGCGTATTGCGGACGGTGACGAGCCATTCGCGCGTGTCCTTCTGCGTCTTGCCGAGCAGGGAGCGGGCCGCGAAATCGCGTCCTTTGACGCGCGTCACGATGACGCCGCGGTCGCGTCCCAGGGAGATCTCCATCTCGTCGTCCGCCTGCCGGGGATCGAGGAACGTCGTGCCGACGTACGTGTTCTCCAGGAAGATGCCGACCTCGCCCGCCAGCAGATTCAGCTTTTCCCAGCCCTTGACCTTCGCCAGCAGGAAGGCGTCGCGGTCCAATTTGCGCACGCTGTAGTGCTGGTACGTCGCCGCCAGGTCGGCGTCGAGGATCTCGACCGTGCGCGCCTCCTCCTGCGATGGGAGGGAGATGGGGGCGGGCAGGACGAACTCGACGCTGGTCTGCGCCTGCTGCACGACCGCCTGCTTGGCCTTCGGCGCGGGCGGGGCGATCTCATCGTGCATCGCGGCGTCCATCGCCGTTTCAGCCATCGGCGCCGCCATCATATTGTAGCTGCGCGACAGGAGCTTGCCGCCGCCGTCGTATTGGAAATCGAGGCGCCAGGGCATGAGAATGGGCTGTTGCCTGCCGAGCGCCGGGGTGCCGGAGGACAGGACGACGGCGACGTCCTCCCAGTTCTCGCCGGTCGTCTGGCGGATGCGGCCTTTGCCGACGAGCTTCGCCGGGCCGTTCACCTCGGCGACGCGGATCTCATAGAACGGCTCCCACCCGGCGCCGGGGGTGAAATAGGAAACGGACAACGCCGCTTGCTCCGTGCGTGCGGCGGAGAGCTCCACCACGATCTCCCCGACCGCGCGCATGTCGTCGTTCGCGCTCTCGCCCAGTTCCTGCGTGAGGCGCGCCTGCCTCTCGCGCAGTTCCGCCAACGCCTTCCGCTCCCGGAACGTCGCCTCCGCGATTTCCGTGAGCCGGGCGCCGAAGTACTCCGAGACGCCGCGCAGGTCGTCGAGGCGGATGCCGTCCTTCCCGGCGATGCCGCGGTTCAGTTTGAAGAATTCCTCCTCGGCTTCGAGGACCGCGATCCTTCCGGACGTCCGCGCGACTTCGTCCTCGACGTTCTTCAGCTCCTCGCGCAGGCGGGCGAGGCGTTCGGCGACGACCGGGCGCTCCAGGTGGTTCACGCGATAGGCCGCCGAGATCAACTGCGCGTCGCCGGAGATCGCCGCCATGACGCTCTCCGGGCGGACGTCCGCCGGCAGGCCCTCGAAGGTGACGATGTTCCGGCCGGGGCGCAGGGCGACCGGCATACTGCGGGTCAGCTCCGCGCCGCTCAGGAAGATCGTGGCCTTTTCCACGCGGGAAGCGTCTCCTTTTACCCGATTGTTCGCGCCGGCGGGACCGGTTTCCGCGGCCGCTGGGGCGGGAGCGAAGCCAAACAGCGCGGTGACGAGGAGAAGTGCGCCGATCGTTGCGCGTAGCAACGATACATGATCCGGATGCTTGCGTTTTCTGAGGGGACGGGCTTTCATTTTTTCGACCTCCTGTCGTATTGCGCCTCTTGTTCCGAGCACGATTCTATGGTATGTGTTTTCTCCGCAAGTATGTCAACATGATGTGAATGATTTGTCAAAAAATTGTAATGAACGGGACAAAATAGGATATATGGGCAGGGCGATGCGCGGCTCAGTGAGTCTCGAAGTACCGTTCCTTGATCTCCTGTACCGCGCCCAGTTCGTGAAGGTGAATGAGCTCGATGGAGATGCGGTCGATCAGCGCCGTATGCCGGACATTGGCGGCGAAGGCGAATTTGTTGGGGAAGAACAGGGCGCCGACGACCTGCGTCTCCGAGAGGGGATGCGTACGGACCCAGTATTCCAGGGCGGGAGCGTCGCTAACGACTGCGTCGACCTCGCCTTTTTCCAGAGAGGCAACGGCTTCCCCGATATTCGCGTATTCGACGGTCTGGACAAGAAAACGTCGAATATGTCCCGCCTCGGCGCTTCCCGCTATTACGCCGACCGTTCGCCCCGGCAGGTCGCGGACGGAGTTGATCTCCTGCGTCAGCGACGCGGTGGTCATCGCGCTGGTGACGGTCGATGTGATGTAGGCGATCAGAGCGACGCCGAAGAGCATCCATACCGCCGCCAGCACGTAACCGAACCAGCCGAGGAAGATGGGGCTGTAACGCCCCGATTTGGCGGCGATGATCAGTTCGTACAGGTTGATGGAGAGGCCGTCGGCCCATTTTTTCGTGAACGTCGGGTCATAGCGCCTGCGGAAGAGGGTCAGTCCGACGGTGATGGCGCATATCAGCGCGAAGATGCCGGCATAAGCTTTGAAGTGGCCGGTGCGGCGCAGCTCGTCGACCACCGACGAGGAATGTTGCTCATGGATCAGAATGCGGGTACCCGTGTCGTACCAAGGGTAGGAGAACTTGAGGTCGCGCGCCCTTTCGTGCGTAACGATGAAATTGGTGAGGATGACGTCGACGTCGCCCGACGTCGTCGCCCGCACGAGAGATTCGAGGGAGCGATATTCGACGAAGCGCGATTGGATATCGAGTTTTTCCTCGACGGCCTTCCACAGGTCTATGACCATCCCCGTGTACTGCCCGTCGGATGCGCGGATCACAAAAGGCGGATTGACGAAGACGCCTGCCACGAGCTCCTGCGCCGGTGCCGCGGTTGCGCAGAAAACGCAGCACCACAACGCGATCGCTGCTGCTGCGATTCGGTGGAGTGTCGACGGTGGGGGAGAAGATGCGATGGTCTTCATCGGGTGGCCTCCATAATGTTTGATATCGGCGCAAACGGAGGGTTGCAAACGACGGTACGCCCGTATTATATCCCCTTCCGGGACGACATAAACCGTAGACACCGCGACACGGGGGCGGC
>DAIRUD010000122.1:0-6208 GCA_036803565.1 Synergistaceae bacterium
GGGCGGCGATTGGAGCGCCGCCTGGCGGAGGGGGACGGCATTGCCTGCGAGGCGTTGTATTTGCACTGCGCCGTCGCCGCAAGCGATACGGCTCCGCATATCCTTCTTCTGCGCGGCTTTTTCCATGCCTTCGAAATCTGTATCGTCGTGCATTTTCTCTGTTACTTCGTGCGGAACGCCGCCAGGCCGATCGCGCCCGTATTCCTCGCGCTTGCCGTGGCGATCGTCGCGTTTTTGGCTGCGGCGGCGTTCGGGTTGCGCTATTTCGGCGCGCTCGCGCCCTTTTCCGTGACGAATATCGCCGCTTTGCGCGCCGTCCTGTCCGGTGCGTGGCAGGGTGCCTGGATGCCGCTCTTTCCCGTCCTTTGTATCTTTTTCTGTCGGCGCAGGGACGCCGTGCCGTACACGAAACGCTTCTGGGTGCGCCATCCTCTCCCGTCCGCCGCGGTGACCTCGTTGTTCCTGCTGTTCATTCCCTTCGTGCTTTACCTCCTCTGGCTCCTCCTCTCGGTGCGCTTCCTGCTGCGCTACGGCTCGGTTCCGCCCTTTGCCCCGTTGCGCGGCGCGTCTGTGATCGGCCGGTGGGCGGACGGCGGCAGCGGCCAATTCATTTTCCTTACCGCCGCGCTGCTCTGTCTGCTCGCCTGGGGCACCTACTTTTTGCTGCGCAAAATCCGCGCCGGTTCCCGGGGAGAGGGGATTCGCCTGTTGGATGACATACGCGTGTTCGCCGCCATCGCCGGATTTTGGGTGTTGGAAGCCCTCTGGACGCTGATGGGTTGCCAGACGGCGGCGTTGTTGGCCTTCATGGAAAACGGGGAACGGGCGTATCTGTGGTGGAACAAAATCCCCTTGGGGCTTCTTCTCTCGTATGCGCTCTACGTTGCGTGGGATATGATCCGGGACATGGACGAGTTGTTGTAGCGGCTGGGGGCGGAGACGAGCGGTGCCGCATGGCACAGCGCCGGAGGGGGCGCTCCGCCGCCCCCTCTGTAACGGGCTTCCGTGCCGTAACTGTGCCGGAATGTCGTCAGCTATGCTTCGGGTATCGTGTGAGGTTTTTGCCGTACAGGTCGAGCACGATGCCGCTGTTTTCTCCCGTCGGGGGAATGGAATCCGCCCCGGGCGACCAGCAGGCGGGCATGACGTTGCCGCTGGCCTCGTGCTCATGCAGGCCTTGCACGCAACGGACGATCTCACCGGGGTTGCGTCCGAGTTCCGGCGCGTTGACGGAGATACTTTTCACCGTGCCGCTCGGAGAAATGATGATCGTGCCGCGCAGATGCACGCCGGCGTCGGCGTCGTACGAGTTGTAGCGGAGGCCGACCATACCGGTGGTGTCGGAGAGCATGGCGTAGGGATAGTCCTCGCCGAGCCCTTCGCGCAATTCGTTGTTGTTCCACTGTTTGTGGACGTATTTGCTGTCGGCGCTGATGACCAGAATCCGCGCGTTGAGTTCGCGGAGGTCCTCCTTGAAGCCGGCCAGGACGACCAGCTCCGTGGGGCATACGAAGGTGAAGTCTCCGGGATAGAAGAAGAGAACGACCCACTCCCCGCGGTAGCTGGAGAGGGTGTAGGTTTCGAACGCGCCCATTTTCGCGTTGTAGCCTTCGATCGTGAAATCCGGAGCCCTTTCTCCCACCTGGACGATATCTGCATTCACGGTACCTGCCTCCTCAGAACTCGTTTGACGGCGTGTGCCGCCATTTGCGACGTCCGCAATATATCATTCCGCGAATCGAGTGCGCAAGGTGGTTTGTGTGTATATAATAGGCCGATGAAAAAAACGGATCGGAAAAAACGGATTCCCACCCTGTTGCGCGTCGCCGCCTTCTTGTCGTTCTGCGTGCTGCTTGCCGCAGGGGGCATCTGCCTATGGGGGCTGCACGAAAACGTGTTTCCGGCGGACGTTGCCGTCGTGCTGGGGAACGAGGTCTATGCGGACGGGACGCCCGCCCCCCGGCTCGCCGCCCGGTTGGATCGCGCACAAAATCTATACGCCGACGGCCTTTGCGCCACCCTGATCGTCAGCGGCGGCGTCGGCCGCTCGGGGTATGACGAGGCTGTGGCGATGCGCGAATACCTCGTGGCTCGCGGTGTCCCGGGGAGCGCGGTCGTGGTGGACTCACACGGGGTCAACACGCGGGCGACGGCGCGCTTCGTCGCGGAATATCTGCGCGCACGCAACCAAACCTCTGCGATCGCCGTGAGTCAGTACTTCCACCTCCTGCGGACGGAATCGGCCTTTCGCGCGGAGGGGGTTCCCGTCGTCGGGCGGGCCTATGCCCGCTATGTCGAGGCGCGGGACGTGTTCTCAGTCCTCCGCGAGGTCCCGGCCGTCGTCTTTTACTTCCTCGGGCTTCGCTGAACCGGTTTTTTCCTGCGCCGCGAGGAGCACTTTTTCGGCGATCCAGGCCCGTGCCGTTTCCGCTTCCTGCTTGGTGCTGAACTCCATGCGCGCCAGTTCGTCGACGATGTAGGTCAGGCATTCGATCGCGCCCGGTTTCGCCCCTTCCGCCTCGATGGTGCGGCGGAAGCTGCGTTCCGCTTGGCGAAGGACGATCTGATAGTGCGTGATGCCGTTGCGGATGTCCCTGTTTACCCTGGATGCCTGCTTGATGTAGTCGGCGATGTCCAGGCGCATGTTGTTGATGAGGGCGGGGTGCTGGAATTTGGAGTTGAGGATCCGGCTCATCCGGTCCATCTCCATGACGCAGGCGGAGCGGTTCCAATCCGAGTCCTCGTCGCTCTCCTCCTCGCCCTCTTCCCCGGCCCGTTCCCGTAGCGGGGCGTTTTCTCTGCGGGGGAGCGCCGCGAACAAGGCCGAGCCGCGTTCCGCCACGGGCGGAATGTCCTCGTGCTGCTCCTCGAAACGGTTCGGGACGGTCAGCACGGAGGCGATGAAGGCGATGTAAAGGCATTGGGAGAGGAAGCCGGCGAGGTTTTTCATCGCGGGCGGGAAGAGCAGGTAGGCGGGGTGGATGAGGAACATGAAGAAGTCGGGGCTCGGTTTCATGTCCAGGGTGTAGAAGAGCCCTCCGGTGATGCCGGCGGCGAGCATCGTGTTGAGCAGGCTGACGCAGAGGTAGGTGAGAAACGTCGTCAGGGGCAGGGAGACGATGCCGGTGACCGGTCCGCGGCAATCGCGCCGCACGGTGAAGGGTGCGATCAGCAGGATCATCGCCATGACCAGCGGGACGATCATGAAGACGGTGGGCAGCGCGCCGTTGTTGGCGAGCTCCATCCAGACCTGCTGTTCCAACGCGGTGGCGTCCGCCGGGCTGAGCGTCTGGAACAGGGAACTCAACTTTCGGCGGGTGAAGAACTCCTTGAAGATTTCCGCCCCGTAGAAGATGCGATACCGCGTATCCCACCAGGAAAAGAAGATCATACCCCAGTAGATGACTGCCGAGGTCAGCCAGAAGAACGCCCTGGGCAGCGAGATTTCGATTTTGTTGAACATGGAATCCTTCCCCCGTTTCCCTCGTCCGGTTTTCGAAAACACGCGAAAGTCGCGGTGGATCGAAAGCCGCCTGTCCGCATTATATCCGCAAAGATAAATCCGTCCATACTTACGAAAGCCTTGCGAAAGACGCGACTGCCGTGATCGCCCGGCGCGGAGGGGCGGCGGGGTGACGTGCGGAGCCCCCGCCTCCCGCCTCGCACCGGCCTGGTGCGAACTGCGGCAACCCCGGTGTTATGAACACATCGCGCCCTTCGGCGATCCGACTTTATTTTTACTTGTGCTCCGGGGTTCAATGGTATAATATCCCACGGATGAATCGGCAAAGAGGCGCGATTCCCCGTATTTATTCCGTAGTTCTACCGAGAAAGGGAGAGATGGCAATGAATCACGGCACACGCGGCACCATCCGGACACACCGCCCGGTCGTCCTGGCGGTACTCCTGCTGTTCCTGCTCTGCGCGGCGATTCCCGCAGCGTGGGGCGCTACTGGAGATATTACTACGATTGCGCGAGGCGCGACGGTCGGCAATGTCGGTGCGTTCGGTGGGTCCGGCCCGAACCGGACAGCAAATGTTTATACCTTCGGAGAAGGTGTTTGGCCGGATGTCGAGCTATATGTAGATATATCTTTTGATCCAAACCCTTTTCTGCCTAATTCTCCCGCTTACCTCAGCGCGGATATTACTGGTGCCGTTCTCGAAATTACGAACAATACCGGCATAACAGATGCTAGCAGTGGAGCGGTAAACGGCGTGAAATTTGTTATAAAGGGTGTTCCGGCAATCACAGATACTGTGACGATTGAAGATGTTCGGTTGGTGGATAGCACGAATGTGAACATCGGCACTGTCTTTGGTGAAATTGTGCTTACCCGGGTAATTGTTTCTCCCGACATCGATATCAGGGAAGGCGCTATTACCGGAACTTCCGTTACGACCGCCGATTTCTACGTCCACACACCGGATCTCTCCACTGGGTATACCGTTGCGTTATCCGCGGATCTGCCCGGCAGCGTAACCTGCACATACGGAAACCTGACGCTCTCTCGCAGTGGTAGCGCGATTGACACCACCAAGAATATCTACGACAACGCTCCCAACACGGGGCAGGCGGGCGTGTTTGCGACGTATTCCGGCAACGGTCCGGTTAGCCTCAAAACCGGGACGCCGGGTCCCGGCAATACTGTGTCGACAACACCGTTGACGCTCTTGGCGGACTCCATTACGGTGTCCGACGGTTCCGCAAAAGTGGCGGGCCTTGCCGCAGCTACGCGGATCGCGCCCTCTTTCGACGTGCGCATTCGGCCCGTCGGTCTGGTGGTGGCCCCTGCCGCCGTCAGCTTCGATGTCGATGTTGCGCAGAGTGACAGGGTCGCGTCCGTCGATGTCACGCTGGTCGGTTCGGTCGGAAACCTGCGTTCGGTCCTCATCGCGTCGAACGACGAGGGAACGGGAGCGCGTTCGTGGCAGAACGTCGGCGCGGGATTGCGGCTGGATTCCCAGTCCGTCGTATCGAACCGGGGGCGCATTACGTTCAGCGGCACGCCGACCTCCGCCGACAAAATGGTATTCAAGGTGTTCGGTTATTCCACGAACCCCGCCACCCCGGCCTCCTTCATCGGCTCCGCCGACCTTACGGTCGCCATTCGCTCAGTGGATGTGCCGCCCGTCAGCCCCGATCTGGTGACCATCGAAGAGTCCCTGGACAGGTTGAACGCCCGCCTTGCGCCGGACGGAGAGGTGAAGCGCATCGACCTCACTTCGATCGCCAAGAACGAGATCTCCCGGGCTGGAATCCTCAATCCGGCCAGCGTCACGAAGACGACGGATTTCGAATTCGAGCCGATCGACCAGCCGCGGTTGCTGCTTCCGGCGGGGACGACGGCGCCGCTGCCCTCTTACATCTGCGACATACCGCTCGGCGCAGGGACGGAGGGCAACGTTCTCTCCCTCTCCTTCCTCATGAACATGTCCAATGTCCCCGGCTTCGAAGCCTGGGCATCCATGAGCGATACGATGCGTTCCGCCCGCCTCGGGGAGGAAAACTTCAAGCTGGTGTTCGAGGCGCTCGCGCCCGCGCCGGAGTTGTTCGGTGTCCTGGTGGGGGACGGCGGCCTGCTCACGTGGTCGGCCGCGATCGACCGGGGGATCGTCGTCCTGAGCGATCGAGGCATTACGCTGAACTACGCGCTCCTCGACCTGGAGGATGAGGATCCGTTCGTCGCCGGGACGCTCATTGCCATTCCCGACGGCAAGAAGGACAATACCCTGCGCGGTTCCATCTGGCTCCTCTGGGTCGGCGACGTGCCCGGCGGCGTGGTGTTGCCGGAGGCCATCGATTTCAATCCCGCGAGTCTGGTACTCACGCAGGGCGAGAGTGCCATGGTCAATATGGTTGTCAGACCGGCCGACGCCTATGATATGGGTGTGTACATGTTCGTCAGCAACACGAGCGCGATCAACGTTTCGCTGAGTTCGGGGACGCTGTATCGCGTGGACGGCCTGTCCGCCGGGACGGCGACGATCACGGCGGTCTCCAAATCCAATCCCTTGGTTTCGCAGCGCCTGCAGGTGCGCGTGGAATCCCCCTCGGGAGGTGCTTGGAGCAGCGGCGGCGGTGGTTGCGCCGCCGGGACGGGCATGTTGGGCCTGCTGACGGCTGCTTTGGCGGCCGTTGTGACGCGGCGGTCCCGGCGCGGGTAAAACGCCCCCGGCGCGTTTCCGGGGAAGCGTAAAACTTCAA
>DAIRUD010000123.1:0-6205 GCA_036803565.1 Synergistaceae bacterium
CCCCCAGCCGCCGGCGCCGGGCGGCGGGACGTCGCCGACGAAGCCGAATTGGTCGTACTGCGCCCGCTTTTGCGGGTCCGCGAGCACGTCGTTGGCCTCGTTGATCTCCTTGAACTTCCGCTCGGCCTCCTCGTTTCCCGGATTGGCGTCCGGATGGTACTTCCGGGTCAGCTTCCGGTAGGCCTTTTTGATTTCCTCTGCGGTAGCGCTCCGGGGCACACCCAGAACTTCATAGTAGTCTTTCTTGCCCGGTGCCGCCACGGCACTCACCTCTCGCCTTCGTCAGTTTCCGTTCGCCTATTCGTCGTCGGCCGACTTGAAGTCGGCGTCCACCGTCGGGCCGGACGCGTCGCTCGCGTCCTCCGGCTCCGATGCGGCGGAACCGGCGCCGCCCTGCTCCTGGTTCTGCGCGTAGAGCTTCTGCGCAATGGGGTGCATGGCGGTCGCGAGCTCGTCCCGTGCGCCGTTGATGCGCGCGACGTCCTCGCCGTTCATCGCGTCGCGCAGGGCCGAGATCTTCGCCTCGACGGACGAGCGCTCCTCCGCGGTCACCTTGTCGCCGAGGTCGCGCAGCGTCTTCTCGGCATTATACACGAAGGAGTCCGCCTCGTTGCGCGCCTCAATCACCTCGCGGCGCTTCTTGTCCTCGTCCTCGTGGCTCTCGGCGTCCTTGCGCATCTTCTCGATGTCGGCCTCCGAGAGGCGGGAGGATTGGATGGTAATGTTCTGCGCCTTGCCCGTGCCCTTGTCCTTGGCCGCGACGTTGACGATGCCGTTGGCGTCGATGTCGAACGTAACCTCGATCTGCGGGATGCCGCGCGGTGCCGGCGGGATGCCGTCGAGCGTGAACTTGCCGAGCGAGACGTTGTCCCCCGCCATGGCGCGCTCGCCCTGCAGAATGTGGATCTCCACCTGCGGCTGATTGTCCGCCGCCGTCGTGAAGACTTGGCTGCGCGACGCCGGGATGGCCGTGTTGCGGTCGATGATCTTGGTGAAGACGCCGCCCATGGTCTCGAGACCGAGGGAGAGCGGCGTGACGTCGACGAGGACGATGTCCTTGTGCTCGCCGGAGAGCACCGCGCCCTGGATGGCCGCGCCGATGGCCACGCACTCGTCCGGATTGATGCCCTTCGTCGGCTCCTTGCCCAGCAGCTCGCGGACCTTCTTCTGCACCATCGGCATACGGGTCGAGCCGCCGACGAGCAGGATCTTGTCGACGTCCTTCGCCGCCAGCCCCGCGTCCTTGAGTGCGGATTGCGTCGGATGCACGACGCGCTCCAGCAGGTCGCGCGTCAGGTCCTCGAACTTGGCGCGCGTCAGCGTCAATTCCAGGTGCTTGGGGCCGTTTTGGTCCGCCGTGATGAAGGGCAGGGAGATCGTCGTCTCGGCCATGGAGGAAAGCTCCACCTTGGCCTTCTCCGCCGCCTCGCGCAGGCGCTGGATGGCCATCTTGTCCTTGCGCAAATCCACGCCTTCGCTCTTCTTGAACTCCTCGGCCATCCAGTCGACGACCTTCTCGTCCCAGTCGTCGCCGCCCAGCATGTTGTCGCCGGAGGTCGCCAGCACCTCGAAGACGCCGTCGCCGACGTCGAGGATGGAGACGTCGAAGGTGCCGCCGCCGAGGTCGAAGACGAGGATCTTGTGCTCGCCCTCCTTGTCCGCGCCGTAGGCGAGGCAGGCCGCCGTCGGCTCGTTGATGACGCGCAGCACCTCCAGCCCGGCGATGGTGCCGGCGTCCTTCGTCGCCTGGCGCTGCGCGTCCGTGAAGTAGGCCGGGCAAGTGATGACGGCGTGCGTCACCGTCGTGCCGAGGTACTCCTCCGCGTCCCGCTTCAACTTCTGCAGGATCATCGAGGAGACTTCCTGCGGGTTGTACGACTTGTCGTCGATGCGCACCTTGTAGTCCGAGCCCATCTTGCGCTTAACGGAAATGATCGTGCGGTCCGGATTGACGATGGCCTGCCGCTTCGCGAGCTGGCCGACGAGGCGCTCCCCGTCCTTGGTGAACGCCACGACGGAAGGCGTCGTGCGATTGCCCTCCGCGTTGGGGATGACGGTGATGTTGTCGCCTTCCTTAACGGCGACGCAGCTGTTCGTCGTCCCGAGGTCGATTCCGATTACCTTTCCAGATATTTTTGCCATGGAAACTTCCCTTCCTTCCGGCCGTAAGGCCGCCAATTTTTACCCATAACCCGTCAAGTGTAGCAAAAACTTGTGTTTTCACGTCGCGGAAGCGGCCTATTCGGCCTTCGCCACCTTTACCTGTGCCGCGCGCAGCACCTTCTCGCCGAGGCGGTATCCGCGATACATGACTTCCAGGATCTTCCCGGCCTCCTCGGGGTTGCCCGTGGCGACCGCCGCCACCGCGTCGTGCAGGGCCGGGTCGAAGTCCCCCGACGTGTCGATGATCTCCAGCCCGAGGCTCTGCAATGCCGAGAAAAACTGCCGCTGCACCATCGAGACGCCCTTGTAGAGGCCGGATTCCTTGTCCGTGACGGCCTCCAGCGTACGATCCAGATTGTCCAGGACGGGCAGAAGCAGGTCCACCGTGCCCTCCGCCGCCAGCACGCGGTCGCGTGCCCGGTCCCGTTCCACGCGCGTCCGGTAGTTGTAGAAATCGGCCTTGGCGCGGGCGGCCTCGTCGTGGTACTGTTCGGCCTTTTCGGTCAATTCTTCGATCTGCTTGCGAAGCAGATAGATCTCGTCCTCCGGGGTCCGCGGCTCGTTGGGCGGTTTGGGAGCCTCCTCCGCACAGTCCGCGGCCCTCGTCACCTCCGGTGCCCGCACGTCCGTCGCCTTTTCCGGTGTGTCCTCGTTCGGTTTCGTCACCCTATTCATCTCCTTCGTCTGCGGCGCAGTCGACAATATTTTGCAGCACTCTGTCCAGGACAGAGATGACCTTTTCGTAGTTCATCCGCTTGGGGCCGATGACCCCCAGCAGCGTCCGTTCGTCGTCCGAGGCCGCGCTCGATAGCACGACCGAGCAGTTCTCCAGCGCCGGGACGTCGTGCTCCTCGCCGATGATGACGCCGATGCCCTCCGGCTTCGCGTACTTACGCAGGAGATCCGCCAAGGCGCCCTCCTGCTCCAGAATCGAGAAAAGCGCACGGAAGCGCGCGATGTCCTGGAAGTCGGGCACGTTGAACAGGTTCGTCAGCGATCCGGTGAAGATCGTCGTGTGCTCGCCGCCGAGAATGCCGTCCAATTCGTCGAGCGCGTGACGGCAGGAATCCGCGTACTTGCCCAGTTCCTGCTGAATGTGACGCTGCAACACCGTCCGCACTTCGCCCCACTCATGCCCGGAGAACATGTTGATCCTTCGCGCCAGGTCCTCCAGCGAGTCCTGCGAGAGATCGTAGGGCATCTTCACGACCTTGTGATGCACGACGCCGCCCTCGAGGACCACCAGCAAAAGCACGTGGCCGGAGTCGACGCGCACGAAGTCGATCTTGCTCAACCGCGCCTTGCGGACGTGCGTCACGGCGGCGACGCCCACGTACTCCGAAAGCTCGGTGAGCATGTCCGTCGCGGAGGACAACGCCCCCTCCAGGCCGTTGCGGTGGGCCTTCAGGTGATCGAACCAATCGCCGCGCATCGTCTCGCGGTGCTCCCGCCGCTGCAGCACGGTATCGACGAAGAGGCGGTAAGCGCGCGTCGTCGGCACCCGTCCCGCCGAGGTGTGCGGCTGCATCAGGTAGCCCATGTCCTCGAGATCCGCCATCTCGTTGCGGATCGTCGCGGCGCTGCGGCCGGTCAGATACCGCTTGGAAAGGGTTCTGGAGCCGACGTGCTCGCCGCTCTCGATGAACTCGTGCACAACGGACAGCAACACCTCCAGCTGGCGCTCCGTCAACATCCCGACCTCCCCCTTTCTTACGCTTATTAGCACTCAAAGACATCGAGTGCTAAACGCGCTCGCATGCATAAAGATTATCAGCACATAGGCTGATTGTCAAGACTAGTCAAAGAAATTTTTGACATTAATTTTGCGGAAATAATTCGTGTATTTTTATGTAAATGCATTTACGGTCGTTAAGGATCGTCCTGCACGCACGAAAGTGTTACGTATGGACCGGCAATCCTCCATACGCTCCGCAGCTTGTCGGAATCCCCGCCTGCCGGTAAGATGAAATCCCGGCGCATCGACGGGGATGTCGCATCGGCCGAGAACGAATGGAGGACGACGCCGTGCAGAACAAAGTTTTTTTCCTCGCGATCCTGTTGTTCTTTTCGCTCCACCTCTCCCTCTCCGTCGCGCCCGGCGAGACGGCGGAAAGCGGGCGATCCTTCGTCGAGGCGGTGGAGGGAAACGACGTGGAGGCGGTTCGCAGCCTGCTCGCGAGCGGCTTCGCGCTCAATGGAATCGTCGCCGAGGAGACGACCGGTGCGTATTATACCCCTCTGGCCTTTGCCGTTCTGCGCTGCCGCCCGGAGATGGCGGCGATCCTGCTCGGCGCGGGGGCCGACCCGGACGGGAAATCCTCCTCCGGCATCGGCGCCCTGCATATCGCCGTGGGGCTCTCGGACGCGCCGGAGGAATCGCTGCGGGAGGGCGGACTGCAGATTCTCGACCTGCTCCTGAAGCACGGCGCGAACCCGGATCTGCCCGACGGGCGCGACGCGACGCCGCTGGCGTTGGCCGTGCAGAGCGGCGACCCGGCCGTTGCCCTGCTCCTTGCGCAGCGGCTGTTGACCGCCGGTGCCGACACCGCCCGCCATGCCTTCGACGGCGGGGTTACGCCGCTTCTCGCCGCGGTCGGCGCGGGCGCCGCGCAGGACCCCGCGAATCCGGAGCGCGCGATCGAGCGTCAGCACGGTTTCGAAACGCGGATCGAGGTCGTCTCCCTGTTGCTCGCCGCCGGCGCGAACCCCAGTGCCGCCGTCGCCGACGGCACGACGCCCCTGCACGCCGCCGCGACTTACAGCCCGGCGATGGTGCGAACCTTGCTTGCGGCCAAAGCCAACCCGAGACTTAAGGACGCCAAGGGGCAAACCCCGCTGGATTGGGCAAAGGAGTACGGAAACGAGGAGGTAATAGAGATTTTGACGGAGGCAGTTAAGAATAAGAAGAATAAGAAGAAGTAATCGCACAACGCGTGTGGGTACATGCCGGACGCGGAGCGCGAAGCCCTTCCACAGACCGACGGATGCATCCGCCCCACGGCGGGCAGTCTTGAACGATAACAATCAGGAGGCGCAGCAATGTAAACGAAAGCATCTCCCGCGACACGGACGAAAATCATCCTCCGTCCGCTCACATTTTTCCTGATCGCTCTTGCGCTTTGCGGCACCGCCGCCTCCGGCGCGGAAGATCGGCACGAGCGATCGTCCATGCCACATCGCCGTGGCACATTGCATGACGAGAGCGGCCGATCCGCTTTCAGCTGTGCGCAATCGCGTTCGCCCTGATTCTGGCGCTGCCGTTTCGCCTCACCCCACGCCCATCGTCGATTTGAAGACGTCCATGGCGTCGGCTTTCAGGCGCTGGCGGTCGTTTCGATACTCGCGGAACACGCGTTTGTCGAGTTGCGAGGGCAGGGAAAAGCATTCCCCGGCATAATCCGGATCGCAGGCGGCGATGTCGTGCAGTTTCAGGTATACGGCGGCCGGGGTGATGTCGCGCCCTCCCCCGTCGCGCTTGCGCAACACCTTGCGCAGCACGTCGACGCGCTTGTCGCTCGGACTTTTGATCGTCAGAATATTCTCCTCGTCCAGAGCGTCGAAATACAGGTCGAGGAGCAGGATCAATTCCTCCTTCTCCCATATCTGCGACATGCATCGCGCCCCTTTCCTTCACTTTGAGTGTTGCAATTTTATCACATTTCGATGCGCGCTTTTGAAATTTCCCTGTGGTATAATGTACACATAGTCTTTGGGAGGGGAATTCCGCACGGAATTCCCGACTATTACAAAAACAGGAGGAGAGAATAGTGGAACAGATGAAACTGCTGGCGGAGTGGTCGTACACTCCGGCGCAGGCGAATCTCGGCTACACGCGCGAGACGCTCTACGTCGGACTGGGCAACCGCGACGGCAACTACCGCATCGAGGCTCGTCCGGTGTCGGACGACATGATCGACACCTTCATCGGCGGCAGGGGCTTCGGCCTTCGGATGTTATGGGACGCCGTAACGCCCGAGACGAAGTGGGACGACCCGGAGAACGAGATCGTCATCTCCGGCGGCCCGATCTGCGGCATCACGCA
>DAIRUD010000124.1:0-6162 GCA_036803565.1 Synergistaceae bacterium
CCCCCGCGACCTTTGCTACTCGAACAGGCCGATATCCCGGATCGTCTCCATGTCCTTGTCGCCGCGGCCGGAGAGGTTGACGAGGATTGTCTTTCCGGGGTTTTCCTTGGCGAGGCGCAATGCGCCGGCCAGCGCGTGGGCGCTTTCGATGGCGGGGATGATGCCCTCGCGGTGGCAGAGCGCGCGGAAGGCGTCGAGGGCCTCTTCGTCGCTGACGTGGATGTATTCCCCGCGCCCGGAGTCCTTGAGCGCCGCGTGCATCGGGCCGACGGAGGGGTAGTCGAGGCCGGAGGCGATGGAGTATACCTCCGCCGGCTCCCCCTTGTCGTCGGTCAGAACGTAGCTCTTGAAGCCGTGCATGACGCCCGCCTTGCCCATCGTGATCGAGGCGGCGTGCTGGCCGTACTCCAGGCCGCGCCCGGAGGGTTCGACGCCCACCAGGCGCACCTTCTCGTCGTCGAGGAAGCCGGTGAACATCCCGGCGGCGTTGCTGCCGCCGCCGACGCAGGCGACCACGATGTCGGGCAGCGCGCCGGTGCGCTCCAGCATCTGCTCGCGCGCCTCCTCGCCGATGATGCGCTGGAAATCCTGGACCATCGTCGGATAGGGGTGCGGTCCCACCGCCGAGCCGATGAGGTAGAAGAGCGTGGGGTCGGCGACCAGGGCGTCCAGGGCCGCGTCCACGGCCTCTTTGAGCGTCTTTTGCCCGGCTTCGACCGGCACGACGTTGGCCCCGAGGGCTTTCATCCGCAGCACGTTCGGGGCCTGGCGGGCGATGTCCAGCGAGCCCATGTAGATGTCGCACTCCATGCCCATCAGGGCGGCGACCGTCGCCGCGGCGACGCCGTGCATGCCCGCGCCGGTCTCCGCGATGAGCTTCGTCTTGCCCATCCGCTTGGCGACCATCGCCTGCCCGATGCAGTTGTTGATCTTGTGCGCGCCCGTGTGGTTCAGGTCCTCGCGTTTGAGAAAGATGCGCGCCCCGCTCTCCCGCGACAGGTTTCCGCACTCGGTCAGCGCCGACGGCCTGCCGACATACTCGCGCATGTAGCGCATGTACTCCTCGCGAAACGCGGGGTCGGCGGCGCACCGGCGGTAGCAGTCGGCGATCTCCCGCATCACGCCGATAAGTTTTTCGGGGATGTACATGCCTCCGTAAATACCGTACTGCCCTTCCTGCGGGTATCCAGTTCCGCTCGTTTTCAGCGCGCTTTTCATGACGTTTTTCATCTTTATCCCTGCCTCCCGAGAGCGTTTTTACCGCGCGGGGCGAAACCCCGCACCCCGTCAGGGGATTGCTGCGTCCCCTGCGCCCCTATTTTATCTGCAATGTGCCAATATGGGTCTGCTCTAAAATTCTCCCGCATGACCGATGTGCTCTGTTGCCGATGGCCGCATTCTTTCAAGTCATCTCTTTCATCAACACCCTTCCGCGTAAAAATAACGATGAGGGGCGCGTGTGCGCCCCTCATTGCAAAAGAAAAGGGGCCGGAAGGTTTCACATACCCTCCGGCCCTCTGTCAGACAGAACGGATCCGGCGGGCGGCTAACGCCACCAACGCCAGGACAGGTCGTTCGAACGATTTGCGTATGAATGATTCCTCATGTCGAAGCCTCCGTCGATCGTTTCGTTGCCGTGCTACCCCAATAAAGTAGCATATATTTCCGCCGAGCGCAATAGCCGCCGTGTTGCGCGTCGTGGGCGTTCTTCATTCGGGCTGCTCCGTCGCCCTTTCCGGGCGCGCCGCGCTCGGGTGGTGCCGGTCCTCCCTCGCCGAGCACATGAGCATCGCGATGAAGTGCAGCTGCGGCACGTTCTCGCAGATGATCTTGATCATCACCGCGATGGGCACCGAGAGCAGCGCGCCGGAAAAGCCCCAGATCAGTCCCCAGAAGAGCAGGGAGATGAGGATGACCACCGGACTGAGGTCGAGCGAATCGCCCATGATCTTGGGCGTCATGATGTTGCCGATGGTGAACTGGATCGACAGCACCGCCAGGAAGGTGAGGATGGACGGCACCCAATCGGGATAGTACTGCACGATGGCGACGAGGATCGGCGGTATGGATGCCGCGATCGACCCCAGCGTCGGGATGAAGTTGAGGAAGAACGCCAGAACGCCCCACGTGATCGCGAAGTCGACGCCGATGAGGTAGAGCGCGAGCCATACGCAGAAGCCGGTCGCGAAGCTGATGACCGCCAGCGTGCGCAGGTATTTCGAGATCTGCCGCACGATCGTGTCGGCGATGACGGCGATCCGTTCCCCGCTTTCCCCGGCGAAGGCCATGCGGATGCGGTTCTCCACGTAAGGGGATTCCAGGAGCATGAAGATGAGGAACACCATCACCATGAGCATGTTGCCCAGCCAGCTGAGCATGAACCCCGTCATCCCCGAGACGTACCGCCCGATGGTGTTGTACCAGTTGATCGTGACCCAGAAGTCCTTCGGCACGTTGGACCGGTCGAGCACCGACTGGCCGATGTCGACGAGCTTGTTGTAGTAGCTCGGCATGACCTGGAGGATGCCCTGCAGCCGCGAGTTGAGGAAGAAGCCGGTGGGGAGCAGGATGGCGACCAGCCCCGCCAGGATGACGAGCACCATGGCGATCGGCGGAATGCGGTACGGCTCCCCCAGTTTCATCAGGGGAGCCAGCAACATCGTCAGCAGGAATGCCAGCATAAAGGGAATCGCCACCTGCGCCGCCTTACTCAGGACGAAGCCGACCATCACGACCGCGATGACGGCGACGCAGGGTTCGAGGATCGTATAGCGCGGCAGCTTATTCTTCACGGTCGTTCCCCGTTGCGCTCGTCGGAACGTGCGGTCACTCCGCGGCGACCTCCTTGAAGACGGCTCCCTCCGCGCCGGAGGTGACGTATTCGCGATACCGCTCCAGGAACTGGCTCCCGGTGGGCTTCAGGCGGGGGGTGTAGGCCGCGGCGCGCGCCGCCAGTTCCTCCTCGGGGACGCAGAGCTCTACTTTTCGGGCCGGGATGTCGATGCGGATCTTGTCCCCCTCGCGGACGAGGCCGATCGGTCCGCCGCGCGCCGCCTCCGGGGAGACGTGCCCGATGGAGGCGCCGCGGGAGGCGCCGGAGAATCGTCCGTCGGTGAGGAGGGCGACCGAGGAGTCCAGCCCCAGGCCGGCCAATGCGGCGGTGGGCAGGAGCATTTCGCGCATGCCGGGGCCGCCCTTCGGTCCCTCGTTGACGATGACGACGACATCCCCCCGGCGGATTTCGCCCGCCGAGATCGCCTTGTACGCCGCCTCCTCGCCGTCGAACACGCGCGCGGGGCCCTCGTGCCGCATCATCTCGGGCAGCACCGCGCTCTGCTTGACGACGCAGCCCAGCGGCGCGATATTGCCGGAGAGGATGGCCAGGCCGCCCTCGCGGTGCACCGGGTTGTCGAGCGGACGGATGACCTCCGCGTCATGGACCCGGGCGTCGGCGATATTTGCCCCCACGCTCCGGCCGGTGACCGTGAGCGGTTTGCCGGAGATCAGCCCGCCGCCGAAGAGCGTCGCCATCACGGCCGGGATGCCGCCCGCCGCGTGCAGGTCGGCGATGAAATGTTTGCCGCCCGGGCTCATGCTGCAAATATGGGGCGTCCTGCGGCTGACTTCGTCGATGCGCGACAGCGGCAGCGCGAATCCGGCGCTGTGGGCGATGGCCGGGATGTGCAGGCAGGTGTTCGTGGAGCCGCCCAGCGCGACGTCGACGGCGAGGGCGTTTTCGATGGTCTCCGGCGTCACGATGTCCTTGGGGCGGATCCCCTTCTCCAGAAGCGCCATAATGGCGCGGCCCGCCTCCTTCGCCAGGCGCACGCGCTCGGAGTGGACGGCGGGGATGGTGCCGTTGCCCGGCAGCGCGAGGCCGATGGCCTCCATCACGCAGTTCATCGTATTGGCCGTGAACATGCCCGCGCAGGAGCCGCAGGTCGGGCAGACGGAGCGCTCCATCTCCGAAAGGTCCTCGGTGCTCATTTCGCCCGCCAGGTGTTTGCCCACGCCCTCGAAGATCGTGGAGAGGTCGGCCCTGCGCCCGCGGTAATTGCCCGGCAGCATGGGGCCGCCGCTGAGGATGATCGTCGGCAGATTCAGCTCCAGCGCGGACATGGCCATGCCGGGGATGATCTTGTCGCAGTTCGTTACCATGACCAGCGCGTCGAAGCCGTGGGCGACGGTCATGGTCTCGATGGTGTCCTTGACGAGTTCGCGGCTGGGGAGGGAGTAGCGCATCCCCCTGTGGTTCATCGCGATGCCGTCGCAGACGCCGATCGTCGGGAAGTCGACGGGGAAGCCGCCCGCCGCGTACACGCCGGCCTTGACGGCCTCCACGAGCTTACCCAGGTGGTTGTGGCCGGGGACGATGGAGCTGTAGGCGTTGACCACGCCGATCCAGGGGCGCTCGATCTCCCAATCCGCGAAACCGTTCGCATACAGAAGGGAGCGATGCGGCGCGCGGTCCGTGCCCCGTTTGACGCTGATGCTGGCTGATGTATCCATTGTGCTGCTCAACTCCTCTTGACGATTGGAATCTGATAATTCTATTACAAAAACGGCGGGAGGGAAAGCCGTCCGCTCCCCCATCCCGCCGCATGTCCTTGCAAGGTTCGGTGGAGTGCGCCGCTTCGCGATGCGCGCGGCGCGGTAGGGGCGCTTTAGTTCTGCGCTCCCTCCGTGGATTCCAGAGCGGCCCGCGTCCCCTTCCCCTCCAGGTGCAGGGATTCGTAATAGATCGCGGTGCCCGCCCGCGTGGGGGCATGCGTCGCGAAGAAGGCGTGCGTAACCTTTTCGGCTTTCGGTTTTTTCATGTCGATTTCGAAGAGGCGCGTCGCCACGACGGTGCCGTTGACCATGGCGATGACGTTGCCGTTTTCATCCCGCCAAAGAGTCAGCAGGGCGGGATACGAAAAATTCTGGATGTGCACGTTCTGCGCCCAAGTCCTTCTCCTGCCCGCGTAATGAGAGAGCGAGCCGCTGCCGTCCGGGTACACGCAAAACGCGTATTCGCTCTTCGCGTCGCCGATGCCGACGCCGCCCGCCGGGCCGTCGGAGCTGCGGACTGTGGCGGTGGCGATCCATACCTTGCGCATCTGTTCCGCCTCGGGAATCTGGAAATACGTCCAGACGGGGATTTCGGCGATCCTCGGGACGACCTTGTACGCCCCGTTTTCGGGAACCTGGTATTTCTTGCCGTCCTGGTTGACCCTGAAGTCGTTTTGTCCGAACGTGTAGCGATACGTGTCCTGCTGCGCGTTCTCCGGCACCGCCGCGACGGCCCGTCCCGCGCACAGGGCGGCGAGGGCGACGACGAACATCCAGACCGGCAAGATGCGAGATTTCTTTCCCGACACTGCGAATTCCCCCTAAAATCGGATAGTATGCGGCAACCGCCCCAGTATCATACCACGTTTCATACCGGGTTTGCCGTCCTTTTGCTCTTCTGCTACAATACCTCTCTAGCAAATCTATACGCCCGACGGGCGATTTTTTCATGGGTGGGATGCACATGGCAACGCAAAAGAACAACGCAGACGTGGAGATCATGACCCGAAGCGGTTATGAGAAGCTGAAAAGCGAACTGACGCTTTTACGTACCGACCAAAGGCTGGAAATCGCGACCAAACTGGAGGAAGCGCGCGCCTTCGGCGACCTGAGCGAAAACGCCGAATATCATGCCGCGAAAGAAGAACAGGAAAAGCTCGAAGCCCGGATCAGCCGCCTGGAGTACAAACTGACGAAAGCCAAAGTCGTCGACTTCGAAGACATCGACACGAGCCACGCCAACCTCGGCACCACCATCGTCATTCAGGATCTCGATAAAAACGTTTCTTTTACGTACATGCTCGTCGGGACCGAGGAGTCGGACCCCGCGGAGAACAAGATATCCGTGTCCAGCCCCGTCGGCAAGGCCGTCATCGGCAAGGCGGTGGGGGAAGAGGTATCGGTGCGCGTTCCCAAGGGTATACGCAGGCTGAAGATCATGGAGATCTCCGCCCAGAAGTAACCACGATAAAAATATTGCCGCGACGGTGCCCTGCGGGCCGTCGCGGCGGTGTCTCTTTCCTTCGTGCGGCTCCGCCCCACACTCTGCCGAAGGAGCCAAGCGCCTGTTATTCCAATGATAAATCCAATCGCTCATAATGATCGAGCGCG
>DAIRUD010000125.1:0-6136 GCA_036803565.1 Synergistaceae bacterium
GGCGCTGCCGACGCCGGCTCTGGTTGTGTTTATAACAGGTATTGAACGTATTCCCTTATGCTTTTTTACGCCGCAGATAAGCGGGCATATCGATCGGGGATTCCATCGAAAAGAGGGAGTCCGTCACGCTTTTTTCCGGCACGGGGGGCGGCATCATCATATTCTGCTGTATGACTTGCCCCGGCTGTGCCGGCGCGTCGGACACGCTCTCCAGATCGAAACCCGTCGCGATGACGACCATCTGAACCTCGTCCCCCATGCTTTCGTCGTCCACCTGTCCCCAGATGAAGACCGCTTCCGGATCGATCTGCTCCTGCAGGGTCATCGCCGCGCTTTGCAGTTCCATGATACCGACGGTTGGATCGGCAGTGATGTTGAGGATCACGCCCTTCGATCCCTTGATCGAGCTCTCCATCAGCGGGCTTTCCATCGCCCTCTGGAGGGCTTCCTCCGTCCGGTGTTCCCCTTTCCCGACGCCGATCCCCATGACCGCGCCGCCCGCATGCTTCATGATGCTCCGCAGGTCGGCAAAGTCGACGTTGATCTTACCCGGCCGGGTCACGAGGTCGGTGACTCCCTGCACCGCCTGGCGCAGCACGTCGTCCGCCATCGCAAACGCGTCCGTCAGGCTGGTGGTGCGCTCGGAAAGTTTCAGAAGCCTGTCGTTCGGAACGATGATCAACGCGTCGACGGAGCGCTTCAGGCGCTCGATCCCCTCGTCGGAGAAATTTTTCCGCCGTTTGCCCTCGAACGTGAAGGGGCGCGTTACCACCGCAACGGTCAGGATGCCCATCTCCCGCGCCACATCGGCGATGACCGGCAATGCGCCGGTTCCCGTTCCGCCGCCCATGCCAGCGGCGAGATAGACCATATCGCAACCCTTCAGGCAGGTGCGCAGATCCTCTCTCGATTCGATGGCCGCCTGCTCGCCGACCTCCGGGCGGGCTCCCGCACCCAGGCCGCGCGTCAGGCGTTCGCCGAGGACGAGCTTTTCCACGGAAAGGCATTTGTCCAAACAGTGCGCGTCGGTATTGACCGCCAGGAACTCCACGCCCTCGATCCCACTGCGGATAATATGGTCCAGTGCGTTATTGCCGCCGCCGCCGACGCCGACGACCTTGATTCTCTCGCGAAAAGCTCTCTCCGGAACGGGCTGAGAGCCGAAACCATTCTGTATATGATGCTCATCCAAGCTGTCGCTCATATAAACAAGGGCAGAATCCGCCACTGCACAACTCCTCCTTTCGCACTGCCTCAACGGGGCAGCACGACGTCGCGCGATCCATCGCATATGACTTCCGGCCCACTTGATGTATGTTATCATAAAAAGAGCCTTCCAGGCTGTCAAGTACAATCGAAACGTTTTGCAATGTAAGTAAGCGTGAGACATCTAAAATCGAGGTGTGACGCGATGAAATCGAAAAATCTTAAAAAGAAAAACCCGCCTGCCGCCTCCGCAGAGGCGCCGGGAACCGCATACGCGGAAGAGCCGGAATCCCGCCCATACCGCCACTTCGGTATCTTTCTCCTGCTCTTCGCAGCGCTCGCCTGCATCGTCGTCCGCCCGTTGCTGCGCGGTATGGCCTGGGGCATCGTCTTCGCCTTCCTGTGGCACCCGGTGCACCGCAAGATCTCAAGCCAAAGCCGCCTCGCACGCTGGCCCAACGTCGCGACGACGCTCTCCCTGTTGCTCCTCCTGACCTGTTGCGCCATCCCTCTGATCCTGATTCTGCGGGCGATCGTCGGCGAACTCGTCTCCGCGTACCAGGGGCTCGGCGGATACGTGTCCACCATCCGTGCCGGCGGCGTTCCGTCGCTCACGGCCATTCTGCCGGATTCGCTGGAGCGGTACGTCGCACCTTTTCTCGCCGACCGGGAGAAAATCGCCGGCCTGCTCACGTCGCTGGCGCAACACACCGCAGCCCTCGTGCAGGACCTTTCCAAGGGCGTCCTGCATTGGACGGGCTCCTTCGCCCTCCAGGGCTTCATCGCGATCGTGACGATGTTCTTCGGCCTTCGCGACGGCAGGACGATGCTGGCCTACGTTCGCGACCTCATCCCGCTACGCCGGGAGGAGCGGGGACGTTTTCTCGATCATACGGAGGAAGTGTTGAAAGCCGTCGCCTACGGTGTCCTGCTCACCGTCGGCATCCAAGCGGTGTTGGGAGGGATCGGATGGTGGGCGGCGGGACTGCCCAACGCCTACCTGGCCGCCGCCGCCATGTTCGTCTGCGGCATGTTCCCCATGGGAACGGCGGTAATCTGGCTTCCGGGGGGGCTGTATCTTATCGGCACCGGCTCCGTCGCCTGGGGCGCCGCACTCCTGGTCTGGGGGGCCGGCGTGGTATCGTCCATGGATAACTTCCTGCGCCCCGTTTTCATCGGCGGAGGGGGTGCCATCCCCACATACGCGATCATCCTCGGCCTGACCGGCGGCATCGCGGCCTGGGGGCTCCTCGGCGTCTTCCTCGGCCCGTTGGCCATCGCGCTCTTTCTAAGCGTCTTGGACCTCTACAGGGCAAGGGCAACGCACACGTCCTAGAGCGTTTCCCGTGGGCCCTCACCCATTCACAAACCCCCGCCGGAGGATGATCTCCTCGGCGGGGGTTCGCATGACGAATTCAAACAATATTTTCTGCGCGGACCAGAACTTCCTCCGTTCTTTAGCGATCCGCCGAAGCGGGTTGCCCCGAAAGCGCGTCGCCGGAGGCGGAAGAAGCGTCCGCGGACGCAGCGTCGGAGAATTCTTGCTCCGGGCGCGCGTCAAAAGACGTATCGCCGTCTCCGGAAACGGCAAAGGTCGTTTCATCGCCGCGCGAACCAGAAAGAGAGGCTACGCCGTACGGCGCGATCCTTTCTTCCTCTCCGTCCGCACGAACCCATACATGGCCGGTCGCCTCCGACAGCGGAAAGTCTCCGTCGAAAATGATCGCGATCGGCTGTTCCCCGGAGTAAAACGCAAGCCCCCCGTCGCGCAGGATGTACCGGTATGCCGGAGGCTGCGTGGAGGCGTCCTCCCAACGGCGGAAACGCTCCGCGTGCTTCGGCTCCATAAAGTTCGACACGCCCAGGCCGTCCGACGTCCGATGCCTCCGCGCCCTGGTTGCGATTTCGATGACGGAACCGTTTTCGAAATAGACAAACACTTCCAGCGCTTCCGAACCCTCCCCATAACCCCACACCTCGTACTCGCCCTCGACCGCCCGTTTCGCCGGTTCGCCCCACGCCGCGGCGACCTCCTCGCTGGAAGCGTGGAGGCGCAGATCGCCGATCGCGTCGCCGGGCGTCACCGTCATACCGGCATCCGTCGGCCATCCCAGCATATCCCGCGCCGCGTTCATGCCGTGGTACGCGCGCCGATCGTCGGAGGGCAACAATACGTCCGCCGAGGAAAAACCGGCGAGCGCCTTCTCATACTCCCCCTTGCGGAAGAGGGCGCGGGAAGCCAGGATCAACTTTTCCGGGTCCTCCGGCGCCTTGTCCAGGTAGTCCGCATAGAGATCCTTCGCCTTCTCCGCCTCGCCGACGGCGTCGTACGCCTCGGCCAAGGCGTAGAGGACATCCGGCTGTTCCGGCATACGCACCGCCGCACGCTCCAGATAGATGCGCGCGTCCTCGTGGCGTTTCATGCGGAGAAGCAAGTTTCCCATGCGCAGCAACATCGCGTCGTCGTTCGGATATTTCGTCAGATAGAGCGAATAGGCCTCCGCCGCGTCCTCGTCCGCGCCGAGTTCCTCGAGCGCCCGTCCCATCGGGGCGTACGCGTCGTGTCTCGCCTCGTTCCGCTCCAACAGCGAACGGTAGGCCGCCACGGCCGCCACGCAGTCCCCCGCATCGAACGCGCGCAAAGCCTCGCCCTCGATGCGGCGCGGAACGTACCAGCTGCGAAAGAGCAGGGCGACAAAGAGGAACAGAAGAACGGCCGCCACCTGCGGCCTTCGCCTCCGCAACAGATCCTTCGCCCGCCGAACGGCATCGGCGACGATGTCGGCCTTCGGTTCGGCCGTTCTCTCCGTTTTTTCCTCGTTCTCCCCGGCCTCCGGGACCTGCTTGTCCTCTACTCGATCTTCTTCCATCCGATCCATCAACCTCTTCCGTTTTCAAAATCACGAATGGGCGGCGCTCAATCCGCCTTCTCCGGGAGAAAGACGGGAGCGAAGCATTTCGCCGCCGCCGGGACCGTGCATGGAGATCGTCGGGCACGAAGCGCTTGTGCGGTCCCGCGACGCGTCTTTCCGATACGCTGAATTCCTCTATTCTACCAGCGATCTCCGCAGCAGCAAAGTCGAATTCCGCACCCTTCTCTCGTTTCGCCAAATATGCTAAAGTGACGAAAATAGTGATCACGATGGGGGCATATCCGTGAAATTATTGTTTCAGTCCATCAACCTCGAAACGATGGAGGAATATTCGAAATACTGGAAACATGCCGCGCAAAAATCGTCCGACTATTCCACCGGCGTCCTGCTCTGTTGGGAGCGGACACTCGGATACGAGATCGCCTTCGAGGAGGACGAAGGGTTGGCCTGGATACGGGGCCGGGAACCCTTTCCGCACTACCTCGCGCCGGTGGGCCGGTGGGAGCACGCCGATTGGGAGGACCTGCTGCGCGCCAGGTTCGAGGGCGACGTCGCGTTCCAACTCGTTCCCGAGGCGTTGGTCGGCATATGGCGGGAACAGCTCGGCGACGCGGCGGAGATCTCGGAAAACCGCGACAGCTGGGAGTATCTCCACAGCGTCGCGGAGCTGGCCGAGCTCTCCGGAAACAAGTACATGCGCAAACGGAACCGGATCAATCAGTTCGCCAAGCAGAACCCCTACACCTACATCCCCATCACGGAGGAACACATTCCCAGGATCGTCGCGTTTCAGCAGGAGTGGTGCGAATCGTACCAGGCCTTCGGCAATGCGGAGAGCATCGCCAGGGAGAGCGAGGGGATCGTCCGCAACATCCTCGGCAACTGGACACGCCTGCCGCAGCTACTGGGCGGCGCGATCGAGGTGCTGGGGGAGATCGCGGCGTACACCGTGGCGGAGGCCGTCGACGACGATCTTCTTATGATCCATTTCGAAAAGGCGAGCATCGCCTACAACGCGGCATACCAAGTCATCAACCACGACTTTCTGCGGCACGAGGGCGCCCGTTTCAAAACCGTCAACCGGGAGGAGGACATGGGCGATCCCGGCCTGCGCGACGCCAAGATGTCCTACCACCCGACGGACTTCGTCAAGAAATATACGGTGAAAATCCGCTTATAGCGGGAGGCGGGGCCGCAATGGGCTACGCCCGTTCTGATTTGCGGCCCCCGCGAATCGACCTTGCCCGTCCGGATCGCGCGCGTACGTGGGCTTAGCCCCGCCGCAGCAATTCCGCGAGTTCCGTCGCGTAGTAGGTGATGACCAGATCGCACCCGGCGCGACGCACCGCCGTGTGGTACTCGAGAAGACCGCGCTCCCGTTCCAGCGCCCCGCAGGCGATCGACGCGTGCAGCATCATATATTCGCCGCTCACGACGTAGCCCGCCATCGGCAGGTCGGTCCTGTCGCGCAGGGCGCGCGCGATGTCCAAATACGGCCCGGCGGGTTTGACGATCAGGCCGTCCGCCCCCTCGTCCGAATCCATCATGGCGTCGCGGAGAATCTCCCTGGGGTTCATCGGCGGCAATTGATAACCCCTTCTGTCGCCGAAGCTCGGCGCACTGCCCGCCGCGTCGCGGAACGGGCCGTAGAACGCGGACGCCTGCTTGGCCGCGTAACTCAGAATGCCCACGCCGGTAAAATCCTCCGCGTCCAGCGCGGCGCGAATCGCGGATACGCGGCCGTCCATCATGTCGGAGGGCGCCACCATATGCGCCCCCGCCTGCGCCTGGCTCACCGCGGCGCGCGAGAGCAGCCGCAGCGTCTCGTCGTTGTCCACGTGCCCTTCCCCGTCAAGGTGCCCGCAGTGACCGTGGGAGGTGTACTCGCACATGCAGGTGTCCGCGATCAGGTACGCCTCCGGATAGCGCGCCCGCAGAAAGGCCAGCGCCTGCTGCACCGGCTGCTGCGGATCGAAGGCGCTGGTTCCGTCCTCGTCCTTGTAGGTCGGCAGGCCGAAGAGCAGGAACGCCCGGACCCCGCGCTCCATCGCCGGTTC
>DAIRUD010000126.1:0-6079 GCA_036803565.1 Synergistaceae bacterium
GAACGTGGCCCGCCATGATCCAGGCGCAGCTCAACGACTCCACCGGCGTCTTCTCCTTCCTGATGCCGATGGCCTGCGCACTCATCGGCTTCTACATGATCGTCAAAGCCGTCCCCCAGTACGCCGCCTCCATCCTCACCGGCATGGGGTCGCACCTGGATGGCGGAGCCGTGCGCGGTGCCGTCGCGGCGGGAATGGGCGCTGGTATGACGGTCTACTCCATGAGCCGCACGCTCGCGCACGGCACCACCTCCAGCGTCAGTGCCGTCTCCCAAGCCGCTCAGGCATATCAGCACACGACACAAGCGGCGAAGGATACAGGGGCCTCTCCGACACAATCCAGAGCGGCGGGCGCATGGGATGCGGTCAAGACCGTCTTCGCCGGTTCCAGCCACGGCAGCCCGCGCAGTTCGGGCGAGCAAATCTACTCCGACTACCACCGAGCACAGGAGTTTCACCGCGACGGAAGCGGTATGAGTGGAAACGGCATGGCGGTGCCGGGTTCGAATACTACAGGCACAACAGTTACAGGTGCTCCCGATACGAAAAGCCCTTCGCCAAAAGCTTCGTCCAGCATCTGGAGCAACCCGGAGGGATTCGATCCGGCGGTCAACCAGGGTAAGACGGTGGATCGCGGCGACGGTGTCGGTCTCGGTTTCACGGATACTGCGCCGGGCGGTTTTTCGGCTGCGGCAAATCAGGGAAAAGCAGCACAAGTCCGTCCAAACGCAGAGGCGGCGCAGAATCTCTATGACAAATCCCCCAAGCAGGGATTCGGTGCGTCCGATAACCCATACCACGTCGGCGGTTACGAGAATTTCGGCTCCGGGCACTCGGCGGCGAATAAGGACGCGGTCAACCCGATACCGCCACCGGATGACAGGGACAGCGGATACAAAGGCGAAAGGAAGTGATGCGCATGGGACTGTTCAAAAAAATGAAGAGTGAGGAATCCAGGGTATTGGGCACAGATCCGTTCCTGAACGGCAGGACGGAGGCGGCGGAACGATACGGGTATCTCTCGAAGAATGCCGCGCAGTGGCGACGGGTCTCTCTGGCACTGCTCCTCTGCTGTATGGCCTGCGTCGTCAGCGTAATCTGCATGGCTGGCAAGATCACGGTGGTGCCGTACATCGTGCAGGTCGACGAGCACGGGTACGAGATTGCCGTCGAACCGGTCTCGCCCGCGAAGGTGGATGCACGGCTCGTCATCGCACACATCGGGCGCTACGTCTGGTCGATGAAGACCGTCTTCGACGACCCGGAGGCACAGCTCCACCTGATGAACTTCGTCTACAACTGCACCCCGAACAGTACGCCCGCAGAGAAAAAGTACCAGGAGTATTACCGCGAGAACAATCCAATGGTCCAGGGTGAGACGGAGACGGTTCATGTCACCGTGAACAGCGTGCTGTCCATGTCGCAGAAGAACTGGCAGTGTGAGTGGACGGAGGAGACGTACAACGCCGGAGATGGCGGAAAAGTTTCGACGAAACACTATCGCGGCATCTTCGCAACGGCGGTCGTGACGCCCAAAACGATGCAAGAAATTCTCATCAACCCCCTGGGCATCTTCATCACCGACTTCAATTTCTCCGAGGTCGTGAATGTGAGTGGGAATGGAGGTAGCGTGAAATGAAACGGATCTTTGAAAAAGCGATGTTCCTTCTGGTTTTGGCAGCGAGTATGTTTCTCGCCCCCATGGATTGTCTCGCTGCCGATTACAAAGTCGGCGACGCGATACGGCCGGAGCCGCAGTGGGCGGAAATCGAGTATGGAGGGAAGATCATCAGCGTGGATCTGACCGACGTGATTCTTACCGTCGACGGTTACGATCTTGCCGATCCTGACGCGTACAAGGATCAGTGGCAGAGCGCCGTCCCCTACGGCGAAGGGCAGACGCAGGGACAGGGCGGGCCGAGCATGCAGCAGATCACCAAGCGGGAGTACGAGGAGGAGCAGCGGGCCAGAAAATGGCTGGAGATCAAGGAGGACCTCACGCTGCGGGAGATAGACGAGCGGGCGTTGGATCTGGTCAGGGAGTTCTCGCAGACGAAGGGCGCGGTGCCGCCGTCCCTGGGGCAGTCCGGTTCGGTCGTCATCACCTTCTCCAGCTATATTCCGAAGATCGTCTGCCGCCCGATGTACGTGACCGACATCATGCTCCAGCCGGGAGAGACCGTTACCGGCGTTCATCCCGGCGATCCGGTGCGTTGGCAGTTCGTGCCGAGTAAATCTGGGACCGGTGATCTGGAGCAGGTGCACGTCCTTGTGAAGCCCCTCATGGCGGATATCAGTACGAATCTCATCGTCAACACCGACCGGCGCACCTACAACCTCGATCTGATGTCCAGCGCGAAGAACTTCATGCCCTCCATCTCCTTCAGCTACCCGCAGGACACGCTGCGGGAGTGGGATGTGTTCATGGCGAACCGCAGAAAAGAGCGTGAAAAGGGCACGGAGCTGGCCTCCGGTTATTCCGTCGATCCTGAGGAGCTGCACCTGAGTTACGAGATACGCGGCAGCGATTCGTTGCGCTGGAAGCCGGTCCGGGTTTGGGACGACGGCGTGAAGACGTACATCCAATTCCCCAAGGGAGCAACGTCGAAAAGCGTCGAAGCGCCGGTGTTCGTGGTCTTCGAGCACAAGAAGGAAGTGCTGACGAACTATCGTGCGAAGAACGACATGTACATCATCGATAAAGTTTTCGACAAGGGGGCGCTGATTGTAGGAACCGGATCGCATCAGGACCGGGTCGTTATCACGCGCCTCAAGGCCGAGTGAGTGGGAGGTAAATGACATGACGGATGAAAGAGAGAATCTCCAGCAGGAGCGGAACCCCGATCTCCCGAACGGGCCGCAGGTTGCACGGAGTGAGAAAAAACCGCAAAAACTCAGCAAGCGGATCATCCTGTGCTTTTTGCTTGCCGTCGCCGGGCTGATCTTCGCCATCGCGTATCAGGCAAACTTCCAGATCGGCGGCTACGGGACGGAGCAACCGGAGAAAAAGTATCGGGTGCCGGACCAGGGGGCTTTCCGGGAGATGGTGTTGTCCCTGAAGCAGGGGAAAAGGCCTGTCACCGTGATTCGAGATGAACCTGTTTCGGTACCAGCAGCACCGGTTTCGCCGGAGATAGTGCCGCCTCGGATCATCATCAATCGGCAGAGCGTGCAACCGTTGCCGCGAACGGAGCCGAGGTATTATTCGCACCGAAACGACGCCCAGGCCGCGAGCCAGTTGCACGCGATGAAGGTTCAGGCGCTGGTCACGAAGCCGGTGGTGGAGGGCTTCATTCAGAAGGACGGTGATGCCAATCAAGGCCCCGGCAACACGGATCGGGCACTTCCACCGGGGGCGGTCATGCCTTCGAGTGCGATGGCAGCGGATGCTTCGATTCCTCCAGGACTCGACCCGAGCATGATCTCGGCGATTATGCAGCAACAGTCGCAGCAGCCTGACCTGAACGCGCAGGCACGGAAGCACCAGTTCTTTCGCGGGGAGCAGGGCGGCGGTTCATGGACGGCACAGGGGTACTCGACGAATCTCCCGATCCCGCAGCAGTTTCCGTATGAGCTGAAAGCGGGAACGATGATTCCGGGGATTCTCGTGAGCGGCATCAACTCGGATTTGCCGGGGAACGTCATCGGGCAGGTGTCGGAGAACGTCTGGGATACCAGTACGGGACGACACGTCCTGATTCCCAAAGGTACTCGGGTCATTGGCGTCTACAACAGCGAGGTCAGCTTCGGGCAGCGACGCGTCCAGGTGCTCTGGAATCGGCTCATCTTCCCCAACGGCATGAGTTTGAATATCGCCGGGAGCGGCGGCGTCGATACCGGCGGTTACTCCGGGCTGACCGGGCGCGTCGACGAGCATTGGGTCAAGATGCTCGGGACCGCGCTCTTTGCCTCGCTCTTTGTCTGGGGGGCGGAGACGGTTTACAACGATGACAACAGCAACAGTGGCCCTTGGGGGCGCGACAAGAAGAGTCCCAGCGATGCAGCCGCAGAAAGCGTTGCGAACTCGATTCTCGACATGAGCACGAAGATGCTGAATAAGGTCTCGGACATTCAGCCGACGATCCGGATTCGCCCGGGGAAGAAGTTTGGGATCTTCGTCAACGAGGATGTGGTGTTTCCGTTCCCTTATCAGCTTTAGAGGATGGGGGCAGCAATATGCGTGAGAGCTTTGCGGTCGATGGGGCCGAAGTAGCGGCTATCGTACCCGCGCTCCGGGTCGGAGACGAGCCAGTATTGATCCGGGCTCAACACAAGCGGAGTCGGGTATGGAGTAAGCGTTCGGCCCTTTGGATCCTCGCTCGCCAGAACCATGCGGGTGGAGGTTCCGGCGATGTGGAGGGTGTCGGCGTAGAGAAAGACGATGTCGCCGGGAACGCCGCCGATCTGCTTCAGCATGGGGATGCCGGGAATGATGTAACCGCGCTCGACGGCCTCGGCGATCTGAGGATTGTCCGTCCGGGAGATGTCGATGACGACGTTGTCGCCACGGGAAATGGTATCGCCGAGTTCGATGGCGACGATGCGGTAAATCCGGTACGACAGAGATTTTGTGAGGTTCAGGCGATATCCGGCGAAGTAGGCAATCACAAGCAGAACCGCGATGACACCAAGAACCAGAAGGAGCCGGAGAAACAACGGCAACCCTCTCGTTCTCTCGCTGCGGACGGTTATGTAGTAGGCGTGTCTGGGCTTGTGTCGTCCGAACATTGGGTAAATATATCACAGCGAATACAAAAATCGAATGGAGATGATGTGAGATGACACGACGATTTTCGATTCTGAGCTTTTGCCTGGGGCTGGGGTTGCTCCTCCTCCCTTGTGTCATAGACGCGGCGGAGGTTCCACCCATCGTGGAGAAAGTGATTCAGCACAGGCAATTCTTTGCCAGGCTCGGAGGATATGACGATTACCTGCTCTGCGATGTCGAGAGGGTTTCAGAGGAGCGGATAGGGCTCGTGCTGTTGAGCGCGGTGGGATTCGAGCGACATCTTGTGTTCGACGTTACGAACCACAAGGTTTTCCACGACGATTCGTTTATCCCAGAGCGCCGCCAGAGAGAAAAGATGATTGAAACGGGTATCCGAGTTGATGACGCCAGAAAGTTGGCGGTTCTCGTATTGCGCAAAAAATGATGCTTTTTACGCTTCGCGCGAAGTCCGAAATAGTGGGTTGACCTGTATTCCACACATCAACCCATCCAGAGGCGAGACAGAATATCAGGAAACGGAGGGAGGCTCATATGAGAATTGCTTCACGCGACCCTGAGCTTATCAATTGGAACGCTCTTCCGTTGTTGCTTGGGGAAAAGGAAACCGCCAATATTCTCGGTGTCTCCCTCAGTTATTTGCGAAAATCCAGATGTGAGGGCACTCGGCGCGGGCGAACACCAGCCCCCCCGTATGTCCGTGTCGACGGCCGTTGCTATTACCGGCTCACGGACCTTCAGGAATGGGTAGATGGCCTTTCAACGCGAAATCATGTCTGATATTGTGGACATTCGGCTTGCTCGCATTGCCACCCCAACACTGTTTCAATTCATTAAGTACATCCCACCTCAGCCGCCTGATAAACGGACAAGGCTGAGGTTTTCTTGGGCCAAATCTCTCCACACCTGAGTTTTTCGCGATGAAAATGGCAAGGGACACAAGATTCCATTCCGGTCATAATGCGGCCTGAGATATCTTTATCGCTTGTGAGAATGGCAAGCGACCACATGCAACACACCGTAGCGACACTGTGGTAGGTAATTTATTCCATATTTTCTGGTTTCTCGTGTTGCTAGGTCTCCACACACACTCATGAATAGTTAATCCCGTTCCCGTCAAACCTTGCGTTTACAACGCTCAAGGCGAATCGCAATGCACACCACTTTTTCTTATTTGTCGAAATCTTATCGAAAACGGTGCATTCAGAGAAGAGTTGTAAATATACGAACATCCTTTGAAATTGGCAAGGGCGTGGCAAGGAGTAAAAAATAGGCTCAGGCGAAAACCACCTGAGCCCTTATAATCACTGGAGCGGAAAACGGGATTCGAACCCGCGACCCTTGGCTTGGGAA
>DAIRUD010000127.1:0-6062 GCA_036803565.1 Synergistaceae bacterium
CACCGCCGGGACATGTCGACCGGCGGTGCTTTTCTTGTGCCCGAGGTTCCACTTCGCGGGTTCCGCCCCGCGTTGCCTATGCTTTTTCCGGCATCAGCGCTGTTGCGAGGTCTGCCGCGTCCCCGCATCCAACTCCATCAAGGGCTCCCAGCCCCCGCCGAGGGCCTTGAAGAGCTGGACGACGTTCGACGTCAGCTGCCCCTCGCTGGTCATGTACTGATCCTGGAGGGAGAGCAGAGCCGCCTGGGCGCTGATGACGTTGTTGAAATCGCTGAGGCCGTTGCGGTATTTGTCCTCGGCGACATCCACCGCCGTGCGCGCGGCCTCCACGCCCCGCCGCAGCGCCTCGTTCCGCTGCCGTTCCTGGGTATCCGCGGCCAGCGCGTTGCGCACCTCGGCGACGGCGCGCAGCACCGTGCCCTCGTAGGCCGCCAGGAGCTGCTCTTCCCGCGCCGTCTGGACCTCGATGTTCTTGCGGATCGCTCCGCCGTGGAAGATCGGCCAGGTGATACGGGGCCCGAACGAGAAGCCGTAGCTGTCGCTCGAAAAGAGCGAGCCGGTGCTCAGGGACTCGAGGCCGATGGAGCCGATCAGGTTGAGCTTCGGGTACAGATCGGTCTTCGCCGACTTCTTGCGGGCCGTCTGTGCGAGAAGCTGCATCTCCGCCGACTGAATGTCGGGACGCCTGCGCAACGCCTCCGCTGGGATGCCGACCAGATTCGCCGGATCGACCTGGGGGATCGGCAGCGCCTTGCCCAGCAGCTCCTCGAGGCTCCCGGGAACCGTGCCGCAGAGGATCGCCAGCGCGTTCATCGACGTCTCGATCCCCTCCTGAAGCGGCGGGATCGTGGCCTTCGTCTGCTCCACCGTGTACTTGGCCTGGTTCAGGGCCAGCGCGTCGGTCAACCCGGAGTCGTACTGGCTCTGCAAGAGTTCCAGCGTGTCCGTCTGGAGGCTGAGGTTCTGTCGTGCGATATCCAGCCTCGCCTGCAGCGTCCGCAGGTTCAGGTAGTTCAGCGCCACCTCGGACGACAGGCTGACCCACGCGTTGTGCAGGTCGGCATAGGCGGCCGCCAGGTCACCCTCGGCCGCCCGCACCTTCTGCCGCTGCCCGCCGAAGATGTCGATCTCCCACGAGGCGTCGATGCCCAGCCGGTAGATGTTCGCGCTTCCCGGAGCCGTCGAGTTGTCCGACCCGTCCGCGTTCGTCCAGGAGTTGACGCTGTCCAGCCAGGGCAACAGGTCCGCCTTGCTGACCCCCAGCGCGGCGCGCGCCTCGTTCACCCTGCTGCGGGCGACCTCCAGGTCCCGATTGTTCTGCAGGGAGATAAAAATCAAATGCGTCAGCACGTCGTCCCCCAGCGAGTTCCACCAGCTCGCCAGCCTCTGCGCGGAGGGAGCCTGGCGGATGTCGCCGGACACGTACATGTTCTCGTAGCGGCGCGCCAGCGCCACCCAATCGCCCTCGCCGATCAGCACGTCGTCCGACTTCGCCACGATACCGGCGTCCAGCACGCCCGCGGCCTCGGCCGGTCGGCCCTCGTACTCCGCTGCGATCTCCCGCAGGCGGGCGTCCAGGTCCTGCGCCGCAAACGCATGGTGCGGCGCGGCGGCGGACAGGAAAGCGGACAGGGCGCAGAGGAGCAACAGCGTTTTCGTCGTTTTTCCCTTCATCACACTACACCTCCTGCTCCCGCGGCTCCGAGGAATGGGAGAACAACCTGCCGAACCACGCCTTGATCCGCTCGCGATTGGTCTGCAGCAGGACGTAAAGGCCGGGGATGAGGAAAATTCCGAACCCGGTCGAGATGCTCATGCCGAAGAACATCGTCGTTCCGACGTGGAGGCGGCTTCCGGCACCCGCGCCGGTGGCGAAGAGCATCGGCAGCACGCCGATGACGCAGGTCAAGGCCGTCATCATGACGGAGCGGAAACGTTCGCGCGCGCCCTCCTCCGCCGCATTCAGGATCGAGAGTCCCTTTTCCTCGTGCTGCTCCTTCGCGAATTCCACGATCAGGATGGCGTTCTTCGCGGCAAGGCCGATCAGAAGCAGGATTCCCAGCTGCGTGTAGATACTCATGGAAATCCCCATGATCTTGATGCCGATCATCGCGCCCAGGAAGGCCACGGGCAGGGACAGAATGACCCCCAGCGGTACCGTCCAGCTCTCGTATTGGGCGACGAGGAAGAGGTATCCGAAGAGCAGGGCGATGCACAGGATCACGATGATCTGCCCGCCGGACTCCTGCTCCTGGTACGTCATGCCGGACCACTCGAAGGTGTATCCCGTGGGGAAATCGGCCGCCAGACGGCTGACGAGGTCCATACCCTGCCCCGTGGAATACCCCGGCTTCATCACGATCGTGATGCCCGCGCTCGGGTAGAGGTTGTAACGCGGGATGGAGCGCGGCGCGAGGGTCTTCTGCATCGTCGCGATGCTCTGCACCGGCACCTGCACGCCGCTGGTACTGGGCACGTAGATGTTGCCGATGCTGTCCAGCTTGTTGCGGAACTCCCAGTCGCTCTGGAGCACGACCTTGTTGACCTGCGTACCGATGTTGATGTCGTTGATGTAGGCCGTGCCGAAGTACGTACCCAGCGTCGAGAATACGTTGCCGATCGGGACGCCGAGCATCTCCGCCTTGCTCCTGTCGATCTCCACGTGCATGTGCGGCGTGTCGGCCGTGTAGCCACTGAAGGCGAAGTTCACCTCCGGCGACTGGTTCAGCTTGATCAGGAAATCCTGCAGGACCATGGCCAGGCGTTCCGGATCGTTCTCCTGGGTGGACTGCAAGCGCACGTCGAGGCCGCCCGCCATACCCAGGCCGGAGATCGCCGGCGGCGTGAAGATGTTGAACGAGGCGTCGGGAATCGCCGCCGTAATCTGCTGAAGCTGGGCGACGATGCCGTTCGAACTCGTCTCCGGCGTCTTGCGCAGCGACCAGTTGTCCAGCGGCAAAATGACCGAGGCGACGTTCTCTCCCATGTCCCCCATCAGGCTGATGCCGGAAATGTTGAACGCCATCCGCACGCCGGGAATCTCCCGGGCCTGCGCGACGAGCTGATCCACGACGGCGTCGGTCCTGGCCTTGGATGCGCCCTCCGGCAGCTGGACGATGGCGAAGACGACGCCCTGGTCCTCATCCGGAATGAACGATGTCGGCGTCGTTTTGAGCGCGAAATACGAGAGCCCGACGACCAGCGCAAAGAACGAAACCGTCACCAGCGCCTTGCGCGCGATCCACATCGCGCCCTTGACATACCCGTTGGCCCCGGCGACGAAGGCGCGGTTGAACCAGGCGAGCGGTCCCCGCAGCCTCGGCTTCGGTTGCCGCAGGAAGTGCGCGCACATGGCGGGGCTGAGCGTCAGCGCGACGATCAGCGAACAGACGACGGAGAAAGCGACGGTGATGGCGAACTGCTGATAGATGACGCCGGTGATGCCCCCCATGAAGGCGACGGGCACGAAGATCGCCAGGAAGACGAGCGTCGTCGCCGTCATCGGCCCCGTAACGTCCTTCATGGCCTGTATCGCGGCGTCCCTGGGCGTGCTGCCGTCGCGCTCCATCAGGTACAGGACGCGTTCCACGACGATGATGGCGTCGTCGACGACCGTCCCGATGACGAGCACCAGGCCGAAGAGCGTCAGGATGTTGATGCTGAAGCCGAGCAGCGACAGGCCGATGAACGTCGCGATGAGCGACACCGGGATGGCCGCGACCGGCACCAGCGTCACGCGCCAGTCCTGCAGGAAGAGATAACAGACGAACACGACGAGGCTGAAGGTGATCGCCAGAGTCAGGATGATCTCGTGAATCGTCGCCCGGACGTAGTCGGTGGAGTCGTAACCGACCAGAAACTGCGTGTCCGACGGCAGGTTCCGCTCCATGTCCGCGATGGCCTTGCGGGTCGCGGACATGACGTCCAGCGCGTTGGCGTCGGGAGCCTGGGAGAGGTTCATCATCGCCGCCGGCTGGCTGTTCACCATCGCGGTGAGGTTGTACGTCTCCGAGCCGAGCTCGATCCTGGCCACGTCGCGCAGCCGCGTGATGCTCCCCTCGGGGGTGGCGCGCAGGACGATGTCCTCGAACTGCTTCACGCTCTGCAAACGGCCCCGCGTCGTCAGCGAGTAGACGAGCGGGCTGTCGGCGGCACCGGGCGTCCCGCCGACGGAGCCGATCGACGCCTGCCGGTTCTGGCTTTCGATCGCCGCGGCGACGTCGCTCGTGGAAAGGCCCAGCGAGGCGAGGCGTTCCGGGTCGAGCCAGACGCGCACGCTGTACTTGGCGCCGTAGACCTCGACGTCCCCCATTCCCGGAACGCGCTTCAGCACATTGCTGACGTTGCTGGACACGTAGTCGTTGAGAAAGAGGTCGTCGCGGGTTCCGTTCGGCGAGATCAGCGCGACGAAACCGAGCGTGTTGGAATAGCTCGAAAACGTCTGGATGCCGCGCTGCGTCACCTCGATGGGGAGCAGCGGCTCGGCCTGCGCCACCCGGTTCTGTACCTTGACGAGCGCCATATCCGTATCGACGCCCGTCTTGAACGTCACGCGCAGCGTGTAACGTCCCGTGTTGCTGGACGTCGAACTCATGTAGATCATATCGTCGACGCCGTTGACGGACTCCTCCAGCGGCACGCCGACGGTGTTGGCGAGCGTCTCCGCGTCCGCGCCGGGGAACTCCGCCCAGACGACGATCTCAGGCGGCGCGACGTCCGGATACTGCTTGACCGGAAGGCTCAGCCCCGCGATGGCGCCCGCGATGATGAGCACGCAGGAGATGACCATCGCAAAGCGGGGGCGATCGATGAAAAATTGCGAAAACATGGGTTAATCCTTCCCTTCTCCGCTCTCCTGCTTCGTTTCCGCGGGCTGCGCCTCGATCGGCTGGACATCGTACACGGATTCCATCGCCAGCTCGGCCGCGGACTTCGCGGTACCGTCCGCCCTTACGGGGTGCGCGCTGACCTTCGCGCCGGGAATGGCCTGCTGCAGGCCGCGCACGACGATCCGTTCGCCCTGCTCCAAACCCTGCAAGACCTCGCGCATATAACCGACCTCGGCGCCCAACTGCACCCTGCGCTGCTCGACGACGTCATCCGCACCCACGACGTAGACGAAATCGCCCTGGCTGTCCGCCATGACCGCCTCCATCGGCAACACGACCGCGACGTGCGCCTTCACCGGCTTCGTGGTAACCCGCACCATGGCTCCCGGCACGAGTACGCCGCCTTCGTTCTTGAAACGGGCGCGCAGGGTAATGGTGCCGGTACGGCTGTCCATGGCGTTGTCCTCGAAATCGCGGCCGCCCTTGGGGGCGTACTTGGTTCCATCGGCGAGCGTGATGCTCGTCTCGAACACGTCCGCATTCGAACCCTTGAAGGCCTCGATACGCTCCAGATAATCCCGGTCCGGCATGGAGAAGGAGACGCGGATGGGATCGATCTGCACGATGCTCGCGAGCGCGCCGCCCGACGGCGTGACGTAATTGCCCTTGGTGAACTCCGCCCGGCCGATCTGCCCCGAGATGGGCGCGGTGATCTTGGTGTAGCCGAGGTCGATCTGCGCCAACTGCAGGGAGGCCTTGGCCTGGGCGATTTCCGCCCGGCTCTGGTTCACCTGGTTTTCGGCGGCCTCGATGTCGGAGGCCGAGACGCTGCGCGTGTCCGAAGCCTTCAAGCGGTTGTAGTACTGCGTCGCCCACTTGTAATTGGCCTCGGCCTTTGCCAGGTCCGCCTTGCGCAGGTCGACCGTGGCCTGGTATTGCTTGTTGTCGAGGGTAAACAGCACGTCGCCCGCCTTGACGATCGATCCCTCGGTAAAGTGCACCTTGGCGATCTCCCCCGCCACCTGCGGCCGAATCGAGACCGTCTGGATCGGTTCGACACGCCCGATGTACTCCCTCTCCAGGGCGAGATCCGCCTTCTCCACCACCTGGAAGACGACGGAGGGGGCCTGCTGCTGGGGAGCGCCGCTGGCCTGGGAAGCGTCGACCTCGCGCCCCAGATACCATTTCGCGAAAACGCCCAGCGCGACGAACAGCAGGAGGGCGACCAGCAGA
>DAIRUD010000128.1:0-6013 GCA_036803565.1 Synergistaceae bacterium
CAGTGCCTGCAATTGCGGGAGCTCGTGCGCGACCCGAGGAACATGGGGGCGCTCTGTCCCAGTTCCCATGCGCTCGCGCAGCAGATGGCGCAGGCCGTCCCGCTCGATCTGCTCGACGCCGGGATCTGCGTCGAGCTCGGCGCGGGGACCGGCCCCGTGACGAAGGCCCTGCTGCTGCACGGCGTTCCCCCGGAACGCCTCTTCGCGGTGGAGAAGTCCGAGGCGCTCGCGGCATGTCTTGCCGAGCGTTTTGCGGGCGTCAACGTCCTCTGTTGCGGTGCGGAGGAGATCTCCGGGTATCTTGCGGGAAGGCCGCCGGTGCGGGTGGTCGTGTCGAGCCTGCCCTTCCGCAGCCTGCCCGCCTCCGTGTGCGATGCGATCATGACGGAGGTGGCCGCGCTGCTTGTGCCGGGGGGCGTTTTCGTGCAGTTCACCTACGCCCTGTTCGGGGAGATGCCTTTCGTCCCCGCCGAATTTGAAAAATTGTGCTCGAATGTCGTCGTGTGCAATCTCCCGCCCGCGAAGGTCGAGGTTTTCCGCAAGCCGGGAGGGCGGGGAGAGGGTATGGCAGCGAGGTGAAATAAAATGCCGGAGGCGGATATCCCGGGAAAAAAGGGTGCGCCCGTGCGGATCGTGGCGCTCAAGGTATACTGCGATTCGGTAAGGGGACATAAGGAGGGGATGCCGCGGTTTCTCGACGCATTGGAAGAACTCGGCATCCCCGGCAGCTTTTTCTTCGGGATGGGCGGAGAGGGGACGGGGTCCCTGGCCTCGAAGCTGTTCGGGGAGGGCAAGGAGATCGTCGCCTCGGCGCCGGCGATTCTGCGCGACGCCACGCGGCGCGGGTTCGACTGCGGGATTTACGGCTGGAACCCGGCGGAGTGGGAGCGGCGCCTGGAAAAGCGCAACGACACGACCCTGGAGGCGGAGATCAAGCGGGCGGTCGAGCAGTTTACCCGCCGGGCCGGGCGGCGCCCCAACGGCTTCGCCGCGCCCGGTTGCCGCGTGACCTACATCAGCCTGCGCGTGCAGGATGAGATGCACTTCCGCTATTGCAGCGACACCTTCGGCCTCTATCCCTTCTTTCCCAAAATGTCCTGGAAGACGTTTGCGACGCCGCAGATCCCCGCGACGGTCCCGCCCCTGGAGGTCGCGCTGGCGCGCGCCTCACGCAGCGAGGCGGCGGAGCGCCTCTCCGCGCTTTTGCACGCGCTGCCGGACGGTTTGAGCGTCATTCCCGCCAACGCCGCCATCGGCACGTCGCCGGAGATCTTTTCGCCGTTGCGCGAATTCCTGATGCGAATGCGCGACGAGGGGGGTATCTTCTGGGACATGAACAGGGTAATCGAAAGCATCGACGTGGAAACGCTGCTTTCCTGCGAAGTGGAGACCGTCAAGGTGCCGGGTATGCCGCGCGAGGTCGCGGTACAGCGTTTGGATTGAAGCGAAAGGGGTGGATGGTTTGCGGGGCAAGATATTGCTGGTATGGGTTGCGGTCGTTTTGGCGGTCGCGCTGGGTGCGTCCGCCTTCGCGTCGGACTATCGGATCGGCGGGATGTGGCTGACGCAGGGGACCGGATATGCGAAAAAAGGCGCATTGCGGGTCGATCTCGAGGACAAGGGGTGGCTGGACGTTATTACGACGGTGAGCGGAGATCTGGAGACGATCACCGCCTACCGCGTCTACGGCGAACTGACCGCGAGCAAACTGGGGATCAATGCATGGAGCTACCAGAACGAGATCACGCTCGGCGTTCCCGTTCCGATCGAGGACTTCAATCCCTCCATGAGCGAGCCCTTCCGCCTGCCCTCGATCACGATCGATAAACTGACCTATACGCTGGTGCTGACGAGCGTCTACTCGGGCACGCTGGAGCTGACCGGCTACGTCGATATCGACGTCGTCGGGGAGTGCGAGGTGCACGCCAACAACGCGCTCTGGAAGCAGGGCACGGAGCGCCCGGACATCCCCGACGAGGGCAGCGGCTGTTCCGCCGGGGCGGCCGGTGGGTTGGCGGCGTTGTTCGTTCTGGCGGGAGCGTTTTTGCGCAGAGGGCATCGGGGGTAGCCGACGATCGTACGGAGAAAAAGGCCCGGCCGGATACGGCATGGCCGTCTGTTTGTACGAATATCGTGCGGTATCAAAACGGCATGCGGGATAACGTGAATAAGATTTGATTTGAATGATCATTCCAATCGCTCATGATGATTGGCCGCGTGGTAGTACTCTCCCAGTCGGCTCTGCCGACAGTCCCCTCGTCGAAGGGGCCGGGGCTTGGCACGACGGAACGCCTCGCTTCCCTCAGGAGGGAATACCGCCAAGGGCGGCGGAGGGAGACCCACCGCGTTCTAAAATAACGGAAATGCCGTATCAAACGAAGGACCCAAGGGAGTCGGCTCCCTTGGGTCCTTCGTTATGATCAAGTGAAATTCGGGTCAGCGATCGATCGTTTCCTCCGTGAACGTCAAGCCTTCGTTCGCGAGTTCCTTCAGCGAGGGCTCGTAGATATCCGGCGTCGTCGGGATGAGGACGCCCCTGCCGGTCACTTGCCCCGTCAAAATCAGGTGTGCGGCGATTCCGACGGGAAGGCCGGTCGTCCGTGCGATCGCCGTCTCCCCGCAAACGTCGCCGCGCGACACCAGGGTCGAGACGTGTGTCTTGCGCCCCGCTCCGGGATAGGTGACGTCGAAACGGTGCTGCATGACGATGAGGTCCTTTTCGTCCGGCGAAAACTGAAGCTTCTGATCGTACAGCGCGGAGACGACGTCGAACAGGGAGCCGCGCGCGAACGGCACCGCGACCTCGTCGAAAAATCCGAGCCACTCCAGCTTCTGGATGGCGAACGCATGGGTTGTCAGTTTCAGGAAGCGCGCCGCGCACTCGATTGCCGGTGTCGCGGCATCCGCGCAGCCGGTGATCTCGCGTATGAGCGACGCGTATGTCGCGCCGGCGAAGCTTCTCTCGGTCGTGTCGAAGAGGCGTAGTTTCTGCATCTGTGTGATCATGTCGCACCAGCCGGGGTAGCGCAGCGTGCCGCGGTAGATGTTGCGCGCCTCGGGGATGCCGTACGCCTCCAGGTAGGGCAGCGAATTGGCGTTGGCATAGACCTCGAACCAGCCGAGTCCCTTGATCTCGTGGAAGAAGGAGTTCTGGTAGGTCGTGCCGTCGGGAAGGTCGACGACGTTGCCGTCGACCATGATCTTCGCGCTGCGCAGGCTCGCGCCGATCAGGCTGGCCGGCGCCCAGGAGAGTTTGTAGCCCATGGGGTTGGTGTTGGAGGCGATATCGGGAAGCGCTCCGCACACCGACCAGAAGCCCTCGACCTGACCGCCCCGCGCCTTCACCTCTCGGATCGTCGGCACGGCGGACATGTGGTCGATGCCGGGGTCGAGGCCGACCTCGCAGAGGATCGCGATGTCGCGGCTCTTGGCCTCGGCGTCGAGGGCGCTGATCTCCTCCGGCACATAGGAGGCCCCGATCATGCTCACGGATTGCGCGACGCAGGCGCGGGCGACGGAGACGGTGAAGGTCTTGGGAAGAATGCAGACGACGACGCCCGGGCGGTGTTCGCGGATCAGGTTCTCCGCCTCCGTCGACGCGTCGGCGACGACGATCTTCCCGTTGGGGTGCCCGGCCAGGGTTTTCCTGGCGTTTTCTTCGGATATGTCGACCAGCACGACCTCGTGCCCTTTGCGCAGAAGATATTGGATGCAGGGATAGGACACCCTGCCGGAACCGAATGCCAAAACTTTGCCGCTCATCTTAAGATCCTCCCCCCGTCACTTTGAAACAAGCCACGGAATGTCCCGGAGATACCTCCACGAATTCGGGATCGGCCGTCCTGCAGATGTCCATGCAGTAGTCGCACCGCGCCGCGAAGCGGCACCCCGGCTTGACGTTGATGGGGCTGGCCACCTCGCCCCGGATGATTTTGCTCTCTTTGTTCCGCCTCTCCAGGTTCGGCTCCGGTATCGCCGCGAGCAGGGCCTGCGTATAGGGGTGCAGCGGGTTCTCGAACAGCTCGTCGAACGCCGCGTACTCGACGCTCTTGCCCAGGTACATGACCACGATGTTGCTGGAGATGTGCTTGACCACGCTCAGGTCGTGCGTGATGAACATGTAGGTCAAGCCCAGTTCCTCCTGAAGGTCCATCAGCAGATTGAGGATCTGCGCCTGGATCGATACGTCGAGCGCGGAGACCGGCTCGTCGCAGACGATGAACTTGGGGTTGAGCGACAGGGCCCGCGCGATGCCGATGCGCTGACGCCTCCCCCCGTCGAGTTCGTGCGGGTACATGTTGACGTAGCGCCGGGCCAGGCCGACCAGGTCCATCAGCTCCACGGCGCGGTTGAAAATGAGCGCCCGGCTGCTGTACGACTTGTGGATGAACATGTACTCGGCGATGATTTCCAGCACCGATTTTCGCGGGTCGATGCTGGAGTACGGGTCCTGAAAGATGATCTGCATCTCCCGCCGCAGGTCGTACATTTGCCGCTTGCTGAACTTGGCGATATCGTCTCCGCGGAAGAGCACCTGTCCGGCGGTGGGGTCGATCAACCGGAGCACGACGCGCCCCAGCGTACTCTTGCCGCAGCCGCTCTCGCCGACGACGCCCAGCGTTTCACCCTCGGCGATCTTGAGGTTGACGCCGTCCACGGCATGCAGTTTGGCGCCGTTTTTCAGCTTGAACAGTTTCTGTAATTCGACCGTCTCCAGCAGAGGCGCAACGTTAGTCATCCACCGCACCTCCAAATCGGTCCGTGAATAGGTGGCATCGCAGTTCGTGGGTATTGTCGCGGACGCGTTGCGGGTGCTCCGCGCGGCATTTTTCCATGACGTGCGCGCAACGGGGCGCGAAGACGCATCCGGTTGGCAGGTTGGTCGGATCGGGCATCAGGCCGGTGATCGGTTTGAGCCGCTTGACCTGCGAGTGCAGGTCGGGGACCGAATTGAACAGCCCGACCGTGTAGGGATGGTGCGCGTCCCCGGTAAAAAGATCCTCCACCGTGCCGGACTCGATGATCTCGCCGGCGTACATCACGGCGACGTCGTCGCAGATCTGCGCGACGATGCCCAGGTCGTGCGTAATCATCAGCATCGCGGTGCCCAGGCGGTCCCTGAGTTCTTTCATCATATTCAAGACCTGCGCTTGGATCGTCACGTCGAGCGCGGTCGTCGGTTCGTCCGCGATCAGCAGTTCCGGCTCGCAGGAGAGGGCCATCGCGATCACGACCCGCTGCTTCATGCCGCCGGAGAACTGGTGCGGATACTCATGCCGCCGCTGGCGCATGATCCCGACGAGCTCCATGATCTCCTCCACGCGCCGGACGACGTCGTCCTTCGACAGCTGCGGATTGTGCAGTTCGATCGCCTCCGCGATCTGGTCGCCGACCGTCATGACCGGATTGAGGCTGGTCATGGGGTCCTGAAAGACCATCGCGATGAGGTTGCCCCGTATCACCCGCATCATATTTTCGTCGAGCCGCAGCAGGTCGTCTCCCTTGAACGCGATGCTGCCGTCGAGGATTTTCCCGGTGGTCGAGGGAAGGAGCCGTAACAGGGACAGCGCCGTGGTCGTCTTTCCCGCGCCGGTCTCGCCCACGATGCCGAGCGTCTTGCCGCGACGGATCGAGAACGACACGCCGTTGACCGCCGCCACCGTCTCCAGTTCGGTCTTGTAGGCAACCCTTAAATTTTGTACGCGCAGTAGAATGTCGTCACTCATCAGCTCTTCAAATGCGGGTCGAGCGCGTCGCGCAGACCATCTCCTATAAGATTTACGGAACAGGCGGACAATACGATCGCCAGCGCCGGGAAGACCAGCAGGTGCGGCGAGGTGCGCAGGAACTGGCGCGCCTCCGCGAGCATCAGGCCCCACTCCGGCTCGGGCGGCGGCATCCCCAGTCCGAGGAAGCTCAGCGTCGATTCGTAGATGATGATCTTGGCCACGTTGAGCGTGCTGTTGACGATGATGACGCCCATGGCGTTGGGGAAGATATGCGAGAAGATGAT
>DAIRUD010000129.1:0-5992 GCA_036803565.1 Synergistaceae bacterium
GCCCCCGCGTTCAGGCGGGGGCGCTTGGCATTGGGACCAACATGCGATCGACACATCCGACATAGCAATTTCTTGGGCTGTCCGCGAGCGCGTTTGCAGGCTTGATGAAACCCGATCGCCCTCGACTTGGTGCGAATCACAAGCCGTCGATTCGGCGGGAGACGATATCCGCGACCGTCCCCCCGGTCGAATGTGCGAATTCTATTGCGCCTCGGCGTATTCGAGCGGGCAGTCCGTCCCCTCGGAGGGCTGCGGCTTTTCGGCGACATGCACCTCGCCCGCCCGCATGAACTGCTCGTACAACTCCTCCCCGACGCACTCCTTCGCATACCTGCACCAGTGGATGCAGTTCATCGCGTCGCTGTAAACCTGGAATCCACACTTCGAGCACGGATTGACGCTCAGGTTGGAAAAAACCTCCACCTCCGCCCCGCACTCCGGGCAGCGCTTTACCTTGAGCTCCGGCGCCCCTTTGATGCTGGCCGATCCGGGACAAAAACTGACCGTCGCCATCGTTCCCACCTCTCTTCAAACTTTGTCGCCCGCACATACCAAAGGCGACTTCTCTCATCGGTGATATCGTAGCATATTTTTAGAAAATTAAATAGTTTTTAATTTAAGCTTCCATCTCTTCTTGCTATCTGTTTTGCCGGGCACCGCCGGGCGCCCCTCCGACTTCAATGGCAGTCTACTATAGCGTGCGTGAAATATCCGTTGTATTTCCAACATTGCGAACGTAAATCGTAAAACGGTGGCACCGCCAGCGCGCAGGAGAAATGCGAACGCATAGCAAGCGACTTTCTGCCAGAAGAGACGGCTTTTCCCGAAATATTGCGGCGACGGCAGGGTATGTTGCGGTTCCAACCAAGTTGCGATCCGTACATCGAGAATCGCAACTCCTTGGGCTGCCTGTGGGCGAGTTTGCGGATTTGATCGAACCCAACCGCCCTCAACTGGTATCGATACCGCAACGGAGCGGAATCAACCACAGGCCGGACGGCAAACGGCGTTCATTTTTTGTTCGGCTTTCGTTTGATCTCCAGCAATTTTTCGATATGGGGGAAAAGAGAGGTGTCCTGCGGCATAAGCATCAGCCATTTCCCGTCATGGTAGGTCTTCGTTTCGTCGTAGATCCGGCGCACTTCGGCCGGATAACGCTCCGTATCGGCCTCGAACGCAGCCCGCTCGGCCTTCCCCAGAATCACCAGAAACCCCAAGCAGCCTTCCCGGGCGTAGAGCGCGCAAAGCGTTTTGCCGCCCCTGCGGTATTTGTACTCGTACGTCCAGGACTTGCCCCCCGCGCTCCAGGCGCGCTCCATGTCGTACTTCCTCTCCACCAGGGCGCACAAGCCCCGCCAGACATCGAAAAGATCTTTTCCAAGCAGCGCGGCCAACGCCGCGTCCGTCGGTGCGTGGACAAGCATACGATCGCCTCCCGATCCGGTCGGAATATGCAGGAGCAAACCAGACATCTCCGGCAACGGAACCTCGCCGAAATACGACTCCTCACGGGTATCCCCGCCCGAGAGGCGCAATCCCAGGGCGGTCGGCGCTGCCCGCACGCCCCGCCGCCGTCAGCCGAGCGCCGCCTCCAACCGCTGTTTCTTCTCCTGGTTTTCCGGCTCGTCGAGCACCGGGCACTCCTCGATATCGGCCTCCGTCTTGTTCAGCTTCGCGGCGAACGCCATACAGGACTTCTCCCCGCAGGCACGGCAATTCGTCTTCGGCAGCAGTGCGAAAATCGAGAGCACCGGGACCTCCTTTTTTTTCTCGTAGAGAGGCGTCAAGTCCGAGCGACTCTCGTATATATCGTTGATCAACTCCTGGATCCAATCCAGAAGCTCGTGCAGTTCGGTACGGTTGGCGAACTTCGCCACGTTGATCCGGCTGTCGACAAGGGTAAACTCGATCTTGTTATGGTAGAAACGGATCGTGTTCGCCTCCGCGTTGTAATCGGCCCGCCGAAACATCGCGTTCAGGTAAGGCATGACCTCCGCCAGGTCCGCCGACGCCCGCGTATGCGCCGAGAATTTCCCCGGCTGCTGCACGCAGATGTTGACGTCCAAAACCCGGATGGATTCGAGAAACATGGAGATCCCTCAGGCCATCTCCGTCAATGCGGCCAGCAGCCGCGCCGCGTCGTCCTCCGTGTTGAAGGCGCCGAAGCTGACGCGCACCGCGCCGATGTCCGCCGTCCCGATCAGGCGATGGGCCTGCGGCGCGCAGTGCAGGCCGGAGCGCGCCTGGATGCCGTATTTCTCGTCGAGCTGCATGGCGACATGGTGCGGATCGCGCCCCTCCAGATTGAAGGAGACAAGGCCGAGTCGCTCCTCGGCACGGCGCGGTCCGTAATACGTCAATCCCGGGATGTGCGAGAAGCCGTCGAGCAAAAATCCCGTCAAGGCGACCTCGTGCGCCCGTATGCGCTCCAGCCCCTTGTCCAGCAGGAACGTCACGGCGGCATGCAGTCCCGCGAGTCCCGCCGTGTGCATCGTCCCCGCCTCGTAGCGGTCCGGCGGGTCCTCCGGCATGTAGGGCGAACTCGACATGCCGCCGGTACCGCCCTCCTTGAGCGTCCGCAGCTTCAGCCCCTCCCGCAGGTACAGGCCCCCCGTGCCGGTCGGCCCCAACAAGCCCTTGTGGCCGGTGAAGGCGAGCATGTCGACCGGGACGGCGGAGACGTTCAGGGGGTAGACGCCCACCGTCTGCGCCGCATCCGCCAGCACGGGCACCTCCCGCTCGTGCGCGGCGGCGACGACCTCGGCGAGCGGCGTCACGCAGCCGATGACGTTGGAGCCATGTGCGACCGCCACCAGGCGCACGTTCTCGCGCAGCTTCTCCCGCAACCAGGGCAGGTCCATGCGGCCCTCGCCGGTGGCGGGGATCGTCTCGATGCGGACCCCCCGCTCCTTCTCCAGGATCTTGAGCGGACGCCACATCGCGTTATGCTCGTACGGCGTCGTCACCACTAGGTCGCCCTGTCCCAGAAATCCTTTGAGCGCCATGTTCAACGCCTCGGTCGCGTTGCAGGCGAAGGAAATCTGTCCCGGCCGTTTCGCGCCCAAAAGGGCGCAAAGGACCTTGCGCGTGCGGTAGACAAGCTCGTCGGCCTCCCGCGCCTTCTCGTAGTTCCCCCTGCCCGGACTCGCACCGTTCTCCCGCATATACGCGAGCGTCGCGGCGTACACGCACTCCGGCTTCGGGTAGGAGGTGGCGCCATTGTCCAAGTAGATCCCCATCGTTTGCTCCTCCCGGCCGCGCTCACTCCGCAGAACGCGGCCTATGCGGCCACTGCCGTATGGTACAATGTACCGCAAGCGCCGCGACGAAGCAAGTTCCGAAAGCGCCCGAAGCGACAATCGTGCGAACATCCTCGAACGACATCTGAATTCTTTTTCAAACAAAAATCGTTTGGTATATTTCCCAGTGCACCCGCATTCCATTCTTGAACTTTCATGATATTTTTGGTAAAATAAACGCATGTTTGCGGTTGCGGCATGCAAATCGATCGTTTGCCGATTTACATGTCTGCAAGGATTCATATGTGAGGTGGCTATGGACAATCTACATTTCGATCAAAAAGCGTTCGACCTGAAACTCGCCATCGAATGCGCCAATGCGTTTTCGCAATCCACCGGGCTGGGATGCAGCGTGCAGAGTCCCGACGGCAAGACGCTGCACGAGGTCGGCTACGGCTGCGAGGCGTGCGAGGTCTGTGCCACCCTTCACGTGGACCGCACCAATTGTATTCAGGCCCATACGTACGGCATGAACGAGGCGGAACGCTTCGGCGGCAAATACATCTATTTCTGTCCGATGGGCCTGAGCCACTTCGTGTCCCCGATCGTGGGACAGATCGGCAGCGCGGCGAAGGTCACGGTCGGCCCGTTCCGCATGGTCGATCTCGACGAGTTCATCACCTGCGACCTGCAGGAGACGCGGGGAATCGAACCGCAGGAGATCGACGAACTGATGCCCGTCCTGGAAAAAATCCCCTACGTCTCGGCCGGGCGGGTCAACGCCCTCTCCACCCTGCTCTTCATGGCCGTCGGCTTCATGAACAACGTATCGGCGACCAATCGCCTGCTGGACAGTCAGGACTCGGAATACGTCCAGGGACAGATCAGCGACTTTATCTGGAAGCTGAAAAAAGGGGAAGACCTGCCGCAATACCCGTTCGAGACGGAGCGCGAGTTGCTGGCGAGCATCGCCGAATCCGACCGCCCGAAGGCGCAGAAACTGCTCAACGAGCTGCTCGGGCACATCCTCTTCTCCTCCGGCGGCGACTTCGCCAGGATCAAGACGCGCATCTACGAGCTCCTCGTCATGCTCTCCCGGTCGGCCGTGGAGGGGGGGGCCTCCCCGGAGTACGCTTTTCAGCTGACGCACGAATTTTTCACCAAGTCCCAGTCCATCAAGAACATCGAAAACCTCTGCTTCAACCTGACGAAGATCATGAACCAGTTCATCGACGGGGTCTTCTCCTTCTCGGGCGTCAAGAACATCGACGTGATCCAGAAAGCCGTGCAGTACATCCGGCGCAACTACGCCCGCAAGGTTTCGCTGGAATCCGTCGCCGAGGTCGTCGACCTATCCCCCTCCTATTTCAGCAAGATATTCAAGAAGGAGATGGGCTGCAATTTCAATACCTATATGAACGCCATCCGCATCGAGAAGAGCATGAAACTTCTCCTGTACGAAGACCTGAAACTCGTGAACATCGCCACCGTTGTGGGATTCGAGGACCAGAGCTACTTCACGAAGGTGTTCAAACGCATGACCGGCGTTTCGCCGCACCACTTCCGCAAGGTGGGCGGGCGTGTGCAGAGCGAGCATCTGGATCCCCACTCCATCCACCCCCTGATTCATCAGCGCAAGCTGCCGTAGCCGCCGGGAACGCGCGTGGACCTGAAGCAGGCGTTCGCCGCCTCCTCCGTCCTGCGGTGCGCCACCCCCGCGTCCCTGGCCGCGCTCGCTCCCACCGCCTCCCTTCGCCGCCTCCGCAAGGGCGAGCACCTCTTTCGCGAGCGCGACCCCGTCGAGACGATCTACTTCGTCGCCTCCGGCGTGGTCTCCCTGTACAAGCTGAACGCGGCCGGGGAAAAACGCGTCATCTTCGCCCTCGGCGCGGACAGCCTCGTCAACGAGACGATCTGCGACGACCTCGCGGCCTCGGCCGCCTGCGAGGCCCTCGAGGATTCCCTGCTGCTCTGCTTCGACCGGCGGCATTTCCTGCTGGCGATGGAACGGGACTTCCGCCTGACGAGCGCCGTATTCGCATCGCTCTCGAAAAAGGTACGCCGCCTCTATCGCCAGCTCAAGAACGCATCGGGGGCGCTGCGCGGCGACAAGCGCATCGCGGCCAAGCTCTGGAAGCTCGCCCGCGACCACGGAACCCCCTGCGGGGAGGGCCTCCGGATCGAACGCAGGATCAGCGTCACCTACCTCGCGGAAATGCTGGGGATGCAGCGGGAGAGCGTATCCAGACAGTTGAAACCGCTGGCCGACGCGGGGCTGGTCGCCTCCGAGGAAGGCTCGTTCCGCATCCCCGATCCCGACGCATTGGCGCGATATTTCAAGGAATAGGATCGCCGCTTCGCGCAAAAACCCGCCCCCGAGACAATCACCTCACCGGAGCATGTTCAACTTCGCCGGGCTCCGCCTTCGACAAAAGCACCCCGTCAAGGACGGCAACTCCTCGAATCCCTCGTCGGCGATATTCCCATAACGATCCGTTTAAAAACAGAGCGCACACCCCCTTCTGTGACCAAAATCACAGCGGAAATTCCCCTGCCGTCCTATGATTGGTTTCGATATGATCCGCGCAGGGTTTGAAAAAAGAAACTGCGGGAGGGATACGCATGTTCCGGGAGGAGTTTCTGGCGGCGGCGAACGCTGCCGCAGCCAAGAGCGTTTTTCTGCGGAAAAATCCGTTCGGTTACTTCGTCGCGTCGATGCTGGCCGGCGCTTACGTCGGCTTCGGGATTCTCCT
>DAIRUD010000130.1:0-5968 GCA_036803565.1 Synergistaceae bacterium
CGAGGGGGCGGGGCTTGGCACGGCGAAACGCCCCGCCTCCCTCAGGAGGAGCGCCGCCAAGGGGGACTGAGGGGGACCTGCTCTGCTTTCAATCATTGATTTGATCTAAAAATGGAATTATTCCGTCGCAGAAACAGTCGCGTCGGGCTTCCGGAGGAAAATCGCGCCGGTTCGATACGCATCCTGCGGGAAATGCGATCGCCGGCACCTTTCCCCGGCCCGGTTTTTGTGCTTCAATGGCAGGCAGGGAAAACCCTGCGGAAAAGCAAAAGGAGGCACGGAACATGAAGGGGAAAGCAAGTTTTCATATCTACGCCTTCATCGCCGTCGCCTTCTGGTCGCTGGCATACGTGCTGACCCGTATGACGCTGCAATATTTCAGCGCCTTTTCCATCGGCTTTCTCCGCTATTTCGTCGCCTCCTGCGCGCTGGCGATCGTGGCGGTATCCACGAAAATGCCCCGTCCGCGCGCAGCGGACCTGCCGCTGCTCGCCCTGTCCGGGGCATTCGGGTTCTTCCTCTACATGATCGCGTTCAACAAAGGGCAGGCGACCGTCAGCGCCGCGACGGCCAGCGTCGTCGTCGCCACCTCGCCGCCCATCACCGCCCTGCTCGCGCGCATCGTCGACGGGGAGGCGCTGCGCCGGAGCCAATGGGCCGCCATCGCCGTCTCCTTCGCCGGAGTCGCCGTGCTGGCTCTAATGCACGGCGTATTCTCCGTCAATGCCGGGCTGCTCTGGCTGCTGCTGGCGGCGTTCGTGCTGAGCGTCTACAACCTCTTGCAGCGCCGACTGACGAAGACCTACACGGCGCTGCAAGCCACGACCCACAGTATTTTTCTCGCCACCCTGATGTTCGCCGTCTTTTTACCGGGGTCGATCCGGGAGGCCGCCCGCGCGCCCGCCGTACAGCTGTTCTACGTCGGCCTCATGGGCATCTTCTCCAGCGCCGCCGCCTACGTCGCCTGGACCAAGGCCTTCGCCCTGGCGCCCAAAGCGTCGCAGGTCAGCAACTATATGTTCGTCACCCCGTTCCTGACGAGCCTCCTCGGCTTCCTCATCGTCCGGGAGGTGCCGGCCGCCGCGACGCTCGCCGGCGGATCGCTGATCCTGCTGGGCCTGCTGCTCTTCAATTTCGGCGGGGATGTCGAGGCCCTTCTGCGCCGCCGAAAACACCGCTCCTGACGGACCCGAGCCGCGTCACACGAGGAAGTTCTGCCGGGCTTCCGCCTCCACGGCCTCGCGCTTTTCGCGCCCGAACAGCCCCTCGTACTCCGCCATCGCGCGCCCCAATATCTCCCTGCCTCTCTCCAACCCGAACTCCAGATAGATCTCGCGGCCGAACGTGGAGAACACGTGCCCGCAGTGGTAGAGAAAATCGCGTGTAACTCGCGGAATCAGCTCCGCGCGCCGTGCCGCCATAGCTTCCGCCTCGGCGGCATCCGCCGGGACGAAGCCCAGCCAGTCGAACTCGCAGGCCGTGCCGCCGTGCGCCATGACCTCCCCCATGCGAAAGGCCAGCGTGGGGTTGAAGCCGTAGACGAGGTTCTCGTCGACGCAATCGCAGTAGGCCTTGCCGTATTCGAGCAAGTCGTATTTCTTCCACGTGTCGCACCAGCCGCAGCGCGTCATGTTCGTGCGATAATTCGGCGAGAGGGCGACGACCTCCGAGGCGGACCAGCCGCGCGGGTCGGCCCACTCCCCATAGAGCATGTAGTTCTTCAGCGACAGCGGCTCCCCGTCCGCGAGGCAGCGCGCGGCCCCGCGCAGGCCGCGCTCCCTGCCGTAGGCGGCGATCCCCTTCATGACCGCCTTTCGCCCGCTCTCGCCCGCGCTCTTCACGATCAGCGCGACCAGCACGGCGTGGTCCTCGATGTAGAACGACGACGCGATTTCCTCCCGCATCAACACTTCGCAACACCTCCATACGACATCGCATCGGCGGCGCCGGGGTATCTCCGTGCGGAGGGCGGCCGATGGCTTCGCCCCGCTTCGACAAAACGGAGCCGCGCATATGATAACATCCTCCGGTCGCCGTGCGCGAACCGCCAACATCTGCACCGGCGGCGAAAGGCCGAAAACGCAATCCCCCTCGGGGAGAAAGACCGCGCGTTTGCCGATCGGGCGTGGTAAGATGGATGCCGCGCACGCCGGGACGCCAAAGCGCGCCGTCGGCTGCCGCGCCTCGTCCGGCGAAGCGGCTTCCCGCCGGGACGGAGGGAGAAGCGCGGACGCGCGGCGCACGTCGCCGCATGCGCCGTAAGGACGGTGTCTACGTGAAAAAAACCGGAAACAACGCGTTCGACCTGACGCAGGGCGGCGTCGTCGAGCGCCTGCTGCTGGTGGCGATGCCGATCATCGCCACGCAGTTCGTGATGATGAGCTACAACCTCGTGGACATGTTCCTGCTCGGCCGCGTCGGCAGCGAAGCGGTCGCCGCGTCGGGAACGGCGGGGATGTACCTGTGGCTATCCAACGGCCTCATGCTGCTGGGGCGGATGGGTGCGGAAATCGGCGTCGCCCAGAACCTCGGGCGCGGCGACCGCACGGCGGCGCGCCGTTTCGCGCAGAACTCCCTCTACCTGGCGGGGGCGTGCGGAATCGCCTACGCGCTCGCCTGCCTGCTCTTCGCCCCCCTTCTGCTCGGCGTCTTCTCGATCCGCGAGGCGCACGTCGCCCGCGAGGCGGCGGTTTACCTGCGCATCGTCGCCCTGGGGATGCCCTTCAACTTCTTCTGCGCAGTCGTCGCGGGCTCGTTCAACGGGTCGGGCAACTCCCGCGTCCCCTTCGCCATCAACGCCGCCGGCCTCGTGCTCAACGCCGTTCTGGACCCGATCTTCATTTTCGTCCTCGGCCTGGGGGTGGCCGGTGCGGCGATCGCCACGAGCATCTCCATGGCGTTCGCCGCGGCGCTCTCCCTGTTGGCCTTCACCAAGCACCGGCACCGCCCCTTTCGCCGCTTCTCCTTCCGCGGGCGTCCGGACACGGCCGTCCTCGGCAAAATCCTCCGCTGGAGCGTGCCGATCTGCGCCGAGAGCACCTGCTTCACCGTCCTCATGATGCTGATGTCGCGCATCACCGCCTCCTTCGGGGCGGGGGCGATCGCCGTCTACCGCGTGGGAACGCAGATCGAATCCCTGAGCTGGCTCATCTGCCAGGGCTTTTCCACCGCCCTGACCGCCTTCGTCGGCCAAAATTACGGCGCGGGCCTGTGGCCGCGCATCCGGGCCTGCTTCCGGGCCTCCCTCTCGATCATCCTGGCGTGGGGCTGTTTCGTCACATGCCTCCTCTTCTTCGCCGGAGAACGGCTCTTCGCCCTCTTTCTGCCCGACCCGGCGCTGGTGCCGACGGGACGGACGTTCATCCGCATCCTCGCCCTCTGCCAGATCCCCGGCTGTGTCGAAGCGGTTGGGGCGGGGGCGTTTCGCGGCCTCGGCCGGACGCTGCCGCCCTCCCTCGCCAGCATCGTGAGCAACGCCCTGCGGGTGCTGCTCGCATATGCGCTGGCCTCGACGGCGCTCGGCCTGTCCGGGGTCTGGTGGAGCATCTCGCTCGGCGCGACGCTGCGCGGCATATGGATCCTCGCCTGGTTCGCCTACGAAATGCGCCGGAGGCGGCCCCTGGAGGCCGTTTCATGACGGAGACCGACTTCGCCCGTAAAATCGCCGACGCGGGCGGGCGCGCCTATATCGTGGGCGGCTGGGTGCGCGACTGCATGCGCGGCGTAACGCCCCACGACAAGGATTACGTCGTCACCGGCCTGACCCCCGGACGCCTCTCCGCGCTCTTCCCCGGCGTCCACCGCGTCGGCGGAGGGTTTCCCGTCTATCTCCTGCGCATCGACGGCATCGCCAGCGAGGTCGCCCTGGCGCGCAGCGACACGAAAGACGGGACGGGCTACCGCGGCTTCCGCGTCTCCTTCACGCCGGAGACGGCGATCGAGGACGACCTGCGGCGGCGGGATACGACCATGAACAGCATCGCGCACGATATCCTGACCGGGGCGCGCGTCGACCCCTTCGGCGGCGCGGAGGACATCGCCGCCCGCACCATCCGCGCGACCTCGGAGCACTTCGCCGACGACCCCGTCCGCGCCCTTCGCGCGGCGCGCCAGTCCGCGCAGTTCGGCTTCCGTATCGAGCCCCGCACCGTCAAGACGATGGGGCGCTGCCGCGAGGAGCTGGCACAGGAGCCCGGCGAGCGTTTCGTCAAGGAGCTGCGCCTCGCGCTGGAAAGCGCCGCGCCCTCCCGCTTCTTCCGTGCCCTGGCCACCGCGGAAATCCTCGACGCCGTCTATCCGGAAATCCATGCCCTGATCGGCCGCCCGCAACCGCCACGGCACCATCCCGAGGGCGACGCCTTCGAACATACGATGCAAGCCGTCGACCGGATCGTCGTCCTCAGCGCGCGCGTCGAGGTCCGCTTCGCCGCCCTCGCCCACGATCTGGGCAAGGCGCTGACGCCGGACGACGAGCTGCCGCACCATTACGGACACGAAAGGCTCGGCCTCGACGCCCTCGCGGCCTGGAACGCCCGCACCGCCCTGCCGCGCCGCTGGGTCACCTGCGCCAGGCTGGCCATCCGCGAACATATGCGCGCGGGCCGCCTCGCTAAAACGGGCGCGATCGTGGACCTTCTCGGCACGCTGCGCCGCCACCCGCTCGGCTTCGACGGCATGGAAGCGATTCTCCGCGCGGACGGAAACGAAGCGCCCGATTACATCGCGCACCCCGCCCGCTACCTGGCGGCAATGGATTCCGCCCGCGGCGCGCCGATCCCCGAGCGCCTCCACGGGCCGAAAATCGCGCTGTGGTTCCGCGAGCGGCAGATCAAGGCGGTCGACCGCATGCAGCGCGATGCGCCGCCGGAGGGGAAAGAGGGGGCCGCGGCGCGAAAGGGCGCGCCGGAATGAAGCGCCGTACGGCCGTATTGCTGCTGGCCCTGCTGCTCATCCCCTGCCTTGGACGACGCGGCCTTGCGGATGCGGCGACCGAGCGGAACCGGAGGACCATGGAGCAATTCCGGCGGCTCGTCGCCACGAAGTATATCTACAAGGACCACAAGCAGGTTCATTGGAACTCCCTGTACGCCAAGCACGAGTACAAAATCCTCTCCTCCCCCACGCCCGACGCCTTCGCGAAAAATCTCGACGAACTCGTCGCCGAGCTGAAGGACACGCACTTCCGGGTATACGACACCTCCGGCAACCCGATCCCGCGCCCCCGGCAGAACATCGTGCGGAACTTCGACCCCGGGGCCGTGCGTAAAATCGTGCGCAATCTCGAGGAGCGCAATCCCGTCGTCTCCACGGGGCGCGTCGGCCAGGTCGGCTACCTGATGATCCGCGACTGGGCCTACGCGCCGCCCCAGGCCGGGCGGATCCTGCCGCCGGACCTGTTTGCCGATTGGTTCGCCGGAACGCGCGCGCTGATCGTCGACGTCCGCATGAACACCGGCGGTTACGTGCAAAACGCCGAGTCGTTCGCCGCCCGCTTCACGGCGCACAGGCTCCTGGCTGCCTACCGCCATGCGCTCGACGAGGAGGGCAAGCTGATCAAGAGCCCCTATTACCTGGAGGGAGAGCGGGAGGCCTATTCCCAACCCGTCATCGTCCTGATGGGCAACGTCTGCGCCAGCGCCAACGAGCACTTTCTGCTGCTGATGCAGGCGATCCCCCGCGTGCGGACGCTGGGTGACCGCAGCAGCGGCTCGACGGGGCTGCCCCTCAACTGGCGGCTCTCCAACGGCGTCATCGTCTCCGTCCCCTCCAAGGCCCTGATGGACCTGCGCAACACCTACATCGAGGAGTACGGCGTGCGCCCCGACGAGCGCGTCCCCTTCACCGGCAACGGCTCCGACAGCGTATTGATCCACGCCTTCCGCAAGCTCGGCGAGCGGCCGCTCGCCCCAGACGGCACCCCTTTGAAATGAGGCGTCGCAGAAAATAAAAAGCACCGCCGGGACATGTC
>DAIRUD010000131.1:0-5966 GCA_036803565.1 Synergistaceae bacterium
CGCGCCGCCCTCCAGCAGTTCCAACGCCTTGGCGATACCCGGCACCCCGGACACGGAGGCGGTCTTCGCGCCCTTGGCGATGCGCTTGATCAGGCCGGACAACACGTTCCCCGGGCCGAACTCCAAAAAGGCGTCCACGCCCGCGCCGGTCATCGCCTGCACCTCGTCGGACCAGAGCACCGGCGAGTACGTTTGATCATACAGTGCCCGCTGTATGGAATCAACAGATTTCAGGAAACTCGCGTCCACGTTGGCCGCGACCGGCACCTGGGGATCGTGCCACGTCAGCTTCGCGAACTCCTCGCGCAGGGCGTCCGCCACCGGGCGCATGAGGGCGCAATGGAAGGGCGCGCTCACCTTCAAGGGGATGACCTTCGTCGCGCCGCGTTCCTTGGCGATCTCCCCCGCCTTGGCGGCGGCCGCGGCCGCGCCGGAGATGACGATCTGGCTCGGCGCGTTCACGTTCGCCGGACTACAGGCAATTCCCCCGCACGCCTCCGAGGCCTCTCGGCAGATGGCGTCGAGCGTCGGCATATCCATTCCCAGCACGGCGGACATCGCCCCCTCCCCGAGGGGAACCGCGTCCTGCATGAGCGCGCCGCGCTTGTGGACGAGGCGGACCGCATCCCCCAGGGAAAGCGCGCCCGCGGCGACCAGCGCCGTATACTCGCCCAGGCTGTGCCCCCCGTAGAACGCGGGCGCAAAGGGCTTGCCGTATTCCTGCTCCGCGGCGCGCAGCGCCGCGATGCTCGTCACGAGGATCGCCGGCTGCGTGATCGCCGTCTTCACCAATTCCTCCTCCGGCCCCTCGAAGACGATCTTCGACAGGGAAAAGCCCAGCGCGGAGTCCGCCTCCTCGAAAACGGCCCTCGATACCTCGTATGCTTCGCAGAAATCCCGGCCCATGCCGACCTCCTGCGCCCCCTGACCGGGGAAAACGATTGCGTAAGACAAAGGGATACCCCCTTCCGTTTCTCTCTCAGGTTATGCGAAGCGCGCGGCGATCCCCCGGGCGACCGCTTCCGCCTCGGTCACGACGTCCCGGATGATGTCGGCGGCGGGCTGGATGCGCTTCACCAAGCCGGCGATCTGCCCGGACATGGCCGACCCGTGCTCCATATCCCCGTCGACGACGGCCGCCCGCAGCTTGCCGGAGCCGAACTTGTCGATCTCCTCGAGGGGAGCGTGATCGTTCTCCATCTCCAGGAACTCCTGCGTAAATTTGTTCTTCAGGGAGCGAACGGGATGTCCCAGCGCCCGTCCCGTGATCACGGTGCTGCGGTCGTTGGCCGCGATGATCTTGTTCTTGAAATTCTCGTGCGCGTTGCACTCCGCCGCGCAGACGAAGCGGGTGCCCATCTGCACACCCTCCGCGCCGAGCGCGAAGGCGGCGACCATGCCCCGGCCGTCCGCGATGCCGCCCGCGGCGATCACGGGAATGTCCAACACCGCCGATACCTGGGCGGTCAGCGGCATCGTGGCGATCTCCCCGATATGTCCGCCCGCCTCCATCCCCTCCGCGATCACGGCGGGCGCGCCCTGCTTCTTCACGCGCTCCCCGTGTGCGACGGAGGCGATGACCGGAATCACCGTAATGCCGAGCGGCGAAAGCCGGTCGATGACCTTGCCCGGGAGCCCGGCGCCGGTCGTGACGACCGGCACGCGATGCTCCGCCGCGAGTTCCAGCGCATCCTGCCAGGTGGGCGAGAGCAGCATGATGTTGAGGCCGAAGGGCTTGTCCGTGAGCGTCCGGACCTTCCGCAGCTCCCGGTCGAGCATCTCGGGGGGCATATTGCCCGCCGCGACGATCCCCAACCCCCCGCCGTTGCTCACGGCGGCGGCCAGGTCGGCGTCCGCGACCCAGGCCATCGCGCCCTGCACGATCGGGTATTTCACCTTCAGCAACTGCGTCACTCTGTTCTCGTTGAACATGACAACACCTCGGTTCCGATTCTCTGCGTCCTACGACTCGATCAGCATCGCGCCGTACGTCATCCCCGCACCGAAGCTGTTCACGAGGATCCTCTGTCCGTTTCGGATTCTACCGTCCGCGCGGGCTTCGTGCAAGCCGATCATGATGGAAGCGGCGGACGTGTTTCCATAGCGGTCCAGGTTGATGACCGCCCGCTCCATCGGCAGGTCCATGCGCTGCATGACGCCCTCGATGATGCGCAGGTTGGCCTGATGGAAGATCCACCAGTCGATCTCCCGCGGCGTCGTTCCGCAATCGGCGCAGAACGCCTCCAGGTAGGCCGGGATCTTGCGGTTGACGAACTTGAAGACCTCGCGGCCGTTCATCTTCACGAAATGCCTGCCCGCCCGCACCGTCTCCTCCGAGGCGGGCTCGGCGGCCATGCCGCCGGGCAGGACGATCAGGTCGCCCTTCTCCCCGTCCGCCTTCAGGTCGGCGTGCGTCACGCGCAGCATCCCCGGCCGCCATTCGCCCATGACGGCGGCGGCGGCCCCGTCGCCGAAGAGCACGCAGGTGCCCCGGTCCTGCCAATCGACAAAACGGGTAAGGGCCTCGGAGCCGACGACGACGACCTTGTCCCAGATGCCGGAGGCGATGCCGCCCGCGGCGGCCACCATGCCGTACAACGCGCCGGGGCAGCCCGCCTGCACGTCCATGCCGCCGGCGCGCTCCGCGCCGATCATGCCCTGCACCAGCGGGCCCACCCCGGGAAAGAGCGTGTCCGGGGAGTTCGTCCCGACGACGACCATGTCGATCTCCTCCGCCTTCACCCCGGCGTCCCGCATGGCATCCAGGGAGGCCGCGGCGGCCAGCCCGGCGTTGGTCTCGTCCCCCGAGACGACGTAGCGCGTGTGGATGCCGCTTCTCGTCACGATCCACTCGTCCGACGTGTCGACCATCCGTTCGAGGTCGGCGTTCGTCAATATTTTCTTCGGTATGCGCATCCCAGTGCCGCTGATTCCCACCGGGCGTCCATTGATCGCAGCCAAACCGATACCTCCCGACAAGTCGCGAAAACGGCGCGCCTATGCGCCGAAATTCTCCTTGATCAATTCCGTCCCCCGCAGGCTGGCGAAGCTCAGCGCGACGCGCAAGGCTCCGGCGATCGCGCCGCGTTTCGAGTTCCCGTGGGCTTTGACGACGATTCCGTCGACGCCGAGCAGGGGGGACCCGCCGTTCTTCTCGTGCTCGAACTTGGCCCAGATCTTCTTCAGCGCGGGCATCATCAGCGCCGCGCCGAGCTTAGGCAGAAAACGCCCCTCCAGCTCCTCCTTGACGAGGATCTTGACGATCTCGCCGATGCCCTCGCCGAACTTGATCAACGCGTTTCCCGTAAACCCGTCGCAGACCACGACGTCCGTCCGCCCGATCGGCACATCCTTGCCCTCCACGAAACCGCTGTAGTTGAGCGTGCCGTCGACCAGCATCTCGCGCGCCCCGGAGATGACCTCGTCGCCCTTGATCTCCTCCGACCCGTTGGAGAAGAGGCCGATGGTCGGCGAATCGATGCCGCCGAGGGAGCGCATGTAGATCGCCCCCATGTGGGCGAACTGGTAGAGGTTGACCGGCTTGCAGCGCACCGTCGCCCCGACGTCCAGCAAAAGCGACGTGCGCTCCAGCGCCGGGATCGGCACGGCCAGGCCCGGCCGGTCGATCCCCTTGATCCGCCCCACGACGAGCACGCCGCCGGAGACGATGGCGCCGGTGTTGCCGGCCGAAATGCAGCCGACCGCCTCGCCGGAGCGGACCATCTCCATGCAGATGCGCAGGCTCGAATCCTTCTTTCCGCGAATGGAGGCGGCCGGGTTGTCGCCCATGCCGATGACCTCCGAGGCCTCCACGATATGCATCCGTGCGCGCACGGACGTCCCGGCCTCCGCGAGATGCGGCTCGATCCGCTCCCGCATGCCCACGAGCGCGACGGAGAGCTCCGGGTTCTCCTCGCAGGCGATCACCGCCCCCTTGCAGGGTTCCTCGGGAGCGTGGTCTCCGCCCATGGCGTCAAGTGCAAATAACATCGATTCCCGCCCTCCCGGCTCGTTACCTTGTGTCCGTCAAATCGATATCCCGCGCGGCCGCGCCGGAGTCGTCGATCGCCTCGACGACGAAGCGCGCGACGAACACCTCCGTGTTGCCGATCCGCGTGTGCACGCTCACGACGTACTTGTTCTCCTTGCGCGTCCCGACCTTGGCGCGGGCGATCAGGCGGTCGCCGACGTGCGCGTAGCGCTTGAACTGGACGCGCGCGGAACTCATCAGGACCATGTTCTCCTGGATGACGGCGATCGCCAGCGTCGCCGCCTGCGCGTAGATGTAGTGGTCGGCGATCAGGTCCGTGTGTCGAAAGGCGTATTCCCTGGTGGTCGAGAGCACGGAGAGTGCGAGGCGGTTCGGCTCCAAATCGATGAGTTCGCCGAAGACCTCCTCCTGCTTCATCGAGGTCAGCCGCTGCGACGCCTTCTCCGCCATCTGCCGCGTCCGCTCGCGCAGTTCGGGGACGTTGAGGAAGGCGCGGTCGAGGCGGATCGTCCCGACGCTGACGCCCAGCTCCCGCGCCAAGTCGCTGTCCGACAGGAGCGGGTCCGCGTCGATGAGGTGCAAAAGCCGCTTATGCCGTTTCTGCTTGTCCTCCGATCTCATCTTCGTCGCGTCTCCCCAGTTGTTATTAGCAGTTGGTCCTAACATCAGGAGATAATATATTCCCGCACGCTCCGTTTGTCAAGTGTGCGCGGCGGAAAAACTCGCCGGACAACGTCATGGACGGTGGAGTCACTTGCGCGCTCCCGGCCTGCGCAGCCGCCCCGGCGGGATTGCGGGAGCGGGGAAACATCGGGATAGCGCTTTGGATGTTCCGGGACGCGGGCGACATGCCCCGCCGAAGCGCCTTTGCCGGAGGCGGCGTTCTGCGAAAGTGGCGATGCTCCGATCCGCGAGCCGATTTCTCCCGATCGCGGAGGATGTTAAAATGACCGGCAGGGCCAGCAATGTCGCACAACGGCGCCGGGAGGCGCGACACCTTTGCCGCGCGGAGAGGGGGAATTTCGGCCATGAGCGTATGGAGACGACGCGCTGCGACTTTCACGGCGTTGTTCCTTCTCGTCGCCCTGCTTGCGACCCCCCGCGCCGCTGCGGCGATGTCGCCGGAGCAGGTGAGCGCACTGATCCTGCAGGCCGGAAATGACGACCCCGAAGCGCAATACCGTCTGGGACGCCTGTATCTGGAGGGCCGCCACCTGCCGACGGACGGTCGACGGGCGCGGCGGCTGTTCGAGCAATCGGCGAACCTGGGATATGCACCGGCACAGCGCACGCTCGGCGACTGGATCTACCACAATTACGACTTCACGTACGCCGCCGAAGCGCTGGGCTGGTACGAAAAGGCGGCCGCGCAGGACGATGCGCGGGCGCTGCACATGACGGGGCGCATGCGCTTCTTCGGCGAAGGCTGCGAGCCGGATCGCCGGGCGGGGCTGCGATACCTGCAACAGGCGGCGGGGAAAAACGACAGCGGCGCACTCCTCGACCTGGGCATCCTCTACCGCGACGGACGCGGCACGAAGCGGGACGCGAAGCGCGCGGCGCAATATCTGGAACGCGCGGCCGCATTGGACAATGACGACGCCCGCGTTGCGCTGGCGGCGATGTATTTCCGCGGCGAAGGCGTTCCGCGCGACGTCGGGCGCGCCGTACGCCATACGGAAGAGGCGGCGAAGCGCAACCGGCAGGCCGCCCACAACCTGGCCGTCCTGCGCCGCGAGGGCATCGGCGGCCCCCGCGATGCGGCGTCGGCCATGGAGACGCTCGCCGAGCTCACCCGCGTCCACTCCTTCGTCAACGCATACTCCTGCTACGAGCTGGCGAAAATGTATCGAGAGGGGATCGGCGCGGACGCCGACCCCGAAAAAGCGGCCCGCCTGATGGAGCGCGCGGCGGAGCGATACGACCTCTCGCAGCCTGAAAAGATTTTCTTCGTCTCCGCCACGCTCTCGATTGA
>DAIRUD010000132.1:0-5960 GCA_036803565.1 Synergistaceae bacterium
TTCTGAGCCATTGGTCGACGAGATACGCCCCTGCTTCCGTGAGGTGATACCGCTCCGTTGGCGCTCCACCCTGAATGCCGCTCATGTCGTTGTGATTGCCGCCCGCGCCCCCCGCCGGGTCCGCCCAATCCGCGTCGCCGTCCGCGTTGCTCCGCTTCGTCAGCACCTGGCCGGTCACACCGCCCGGGGGAATACCTTCGATGTCGAGTGCCGAACTGTCGGTATCGACCCATCCCTGTGCAAGCCCGCCCCAGATCCAGAATGTCTGCGTTTCCAGGACGATGGCGTACGCCCCCATAACGTCCGTGGGATGAGCCGCCACAAGGTCGGCCTCGGTGGCGTACAAGCCCCTGTAAAACTTCATCTCGCCGCCGCCTGACACCTGTACCCAGACGAACGTCTGCGTGGATGCGTTGAACCTGATTCCGTATGTGTTTCCATCGTTCGGTACCAAGGCCAGATCTACCAGTACGGCGTGCTGTCGGCCGGTAAAGTGATAGGCTTTCCCATCCGCACCCACACCCAGCCGGTTCAACAGCTCCTCATGATTCAGCGTCCCTTCTCCGCCACCCTCGCCGAACGGCATCCAGAAATTCCGGTTGAACTCGTCTCGCGGATCGCGCCCGGCATTCTGTTCCAGACACAAAAAAAGGACGCCGCCCCTGCGTGCAACGTCCGCTACCTCGTAATTCCGGCAATACTCCCAATCACCGCACCAGTGCATCACTACAGCCAATTCTGCCATGCCCTCGTCCCCCTATCTCCCGATCATCTCCGCCGCCTTGCGCTCGATCTCCTCGCAGCGCTTGGCGGCGCGCACCCCTTCGGAACGCAGCGCCCGCACCTGCTCCACCTCGGCGTCCATCACCCGGCGCGCGCCCTCGACGACGCTCTTGACCTCGCCGTCGATCGCCGCCTTCAGGCTGCGGAACTCCTCGATGACGGCGTCCGCCCGCGCGCCGAACAGCTTTCCGACCTCGACACCCGCTTCGGCCGCCGCGTTCCGCGCCGCGTCGCGCAGCTCCCGCACCTCGGCCGTCAGCGAACGCATCTCCTCCAGCGATTCCAGCAGCGGCGCGCACCGCTCCTCGATTCGCTCTGCCGCCTCTTTCGCCGCGATGTCTAGGTTGACGCGCGCGCCCTTCATCTCGGCGACGACCACGTCGCGGGCCTCGACGGTCGCCCGGTGCTTGTTGCGGATCTCCAGCAGCAGCTTGCCGACGTGGTCGTTGACCTCGTCCCGCGCCAGAGATGCGGCCGCCTTCACGGCCTCCTCGGCCAGCCCTTCGTACTTGGCCAACCGTCCGGACAGCGCTTCCTCGGCAAGGCGCTTCTGCTCTGCGGCGGCGATGCGCACGGATTCCTCGGCGGCGACCGCCGACCGCTGGGCCCGCCTCGCCTCCCGCAGCAGCTCCCGCGCCTCGACCAGCAGGATGGCAGGGTCCTCGGCGATCTCCTCCATCGTCCCGTCCGCGCGCAGGACGATAACCGTGCCGCTGGCGGGCGGGATCTCGCACGCCCCGACGTCCTCGCCCCCGAACGCCACCTCCGTCCCCACCGGCGGCGCGAGCGAAAACACCACGCTCCCGTCGCGCTCCACATAGCCCTCCCCTTCCTTCATCCGGACCTTGCGCGTTCCGGCGACCAGGTACACCGCCCGCCCGTCCGCGCCCTCCGGAAGGGGAAACGCCTTCGTCTCCCCGTTCCCCTTGTACATGCGACCACCTCCATAAAAAATGAGGGGCCGAACCTGGCCCCTCGCTAATCCCTCGGCTTCCGCCTGCCCATGATGACCCGGAACGCCCCCTCGAAAAACGTCGCCTCGTCGTTGACCGTGTCGGCGAACACCTCCCACCATTTCGTCGCCTGCCGCACCGGCAGTCCGGCGACATATCCGGACGCATCCAGGAAGGACTTCCACAGTTTCGTCCAATCCGGCTCGTCGCCCTCCCAGACGGCCTGCGTCGTGCGCGCCGAGCGGTCCAGCAGCCGCGACACGCTCTCCAGCGTCGCCGACAACGGCGTGAAGCGATACCCGCCGTTCCATCCGGAGATCGCCCCGACGCCGCCGACGACGTCGCGCACGACGGGGATCGCATTGGCGGGCGACATCAGCCCGGCCAGCAGCGACTGTTGCAGCAAGTACTGCGGCCACGTCTCGTCATCATCGGGGCCGTCCCCTCGCAACAATTGCTCGATCAGCTGCGGCATGACCATCACGAACAGCGCGTGATTCATGAAGATCCCCAACTTGTGCGCAAACCCCCTCTCGTGCTTCACCCGCCGGAAGGTCTCGACGTTCATGTTGTGCATGACCCGGAACCAGCTGTAGAACATGGTGAACATCTTCTTCCAGGTGCCGCTCGTCTCGAAGCGCGTCAGGTCGGCGATGGTGCCCGCCCCCTGTGTCTGCCGGATGATCGAATCGGCGTACTTGACGGCCTTGGCGTCGTCCCCGCCGAACTTCTTCAAGCCCAGCTTGTAGCTCTCCAGCCATCCCGGAATGTTGCAGAGGTTCTGGCAGAAGCTGTAATGGCTGAGGGTAAAGCTCCGGAAGGCGTCCATTTTCCCCCGCCCCTCGATGGTCCACTTCTCGGCCATCTTCCGCACGTCCCGGTCCTGCCCCTTCAGCTGTTCGCGCATGAAGGCGGATTTTTCCAGCACGAAACCGGCCGTCTCCTTCGGCGAAGCCATGCCGCGCAGCATCGCGCGCACCGCCCGCACCGGCCCGATCCGCGCCGCCAGCGGGAAATACCCGGTCACCTGGAGCAGCGCTCCGGAGATGTTCGCACCCAGCCCCATGGCGGCGACGCCGCGCTGCATGATTCCCAGCCCCCGGTCCGCCTCGTCCATGACGATGCCGTTGTTCTTGTTGTTGTTGGCCACCGCGCGCAGCCAGTGGTTCAAAACCTTGTTCTGCTCGTCCCCCAGCGCCTGTTTCACGGCGTCCATGACGGCGGGGTGGTGGATGAGCTTGTTGACGTCCCGCACCGCCGGGGCGAGCGCCGCGTCGTGGATGACGCCGATCAGGTGTCGGTCCACGACGGACAGGTTCAACAACGGCGGCCGCCCAAGGACGTTCTCGGCGCGCTCCTTGCGGTGCCCGGAGCGCGTGTGGGCGCTCATGTAGTCCAGGTTGACCGTGCCCATCAGGTTGGCCAGCTCCTCCTGCTGCGCCGCCTGCATCGAGTAGCGGGAGTCGGTGACGATGGGGTAATACCCGCCGCGCAGCGTCCCGTATTTCGTCACCAGCGGCGTCGCCTCCACCCACTGCGGCGTGACGCCGGTCATCAGCTCCGCCGTCTCCTTCACCAACGGCCGCAACCCCTCGAACAGATCCCAGATGCCCTGCACGAACCGCAGATCCTGCTCGGTCAACGCGTCGACCAGCGCCCGCTCCTCGGAGGCGGTCAGGCCCCAGCCGTCGACGAGGCGCTGCCGGTTTCCGGCGTTGCCCATGTTGAGCACGGCGGCGATGACCTGGTCCTTCGTCAGCACCCACTTCTTGCCCGGCACGATGTTGCCGTTGACGTCCCGCATGCGGACATCCAGCTCGATCTTTTCTTTCTTGAACCCCGGCTTGTCCGTGCCGTAGATCTCCTTGACCAGGTCGTTCAACTGTGCGAACGTCCCGTTCAGCAGCTCCGTCTCCCGAGCAACCGCGTCCCGGACGGGCTGAAAGATGTACTGGTGCGCCGCGCCGAGATCCTCGTACCCGTCCATCGCCCGGGTCAGGAACTCCACCATCTCGATGGAGGCGAGGAAGCTCTCCGGAGCCTTTTTCATCTTCTCGAAGAAGCCCCGCGCCTCGTCCGCCGCCGGGTTCATCTCGCTGGGCCCCGTCAGCCGGAAGTACTCGGCGATCCTGCGTCCGATACTCACCGCCACCGTGTCGATCTGGATGTTGTGCTGCTGGGTGAAAAATCTTCGCTCATATTTCCCCAATCGTTCGATGTTCTTCACCGCACCATTCAAGGCCCGCAGCTCGTCCATCGACATCTTGCGATAGTCTCTTCGATAGTTCGCGTTCAAGATTACATCCGGAATCAGCACCGTCTCGCCCGCCGCCTGCAACTCCTCCACGAACTTGGCCAGGCTCTTCACCGGCACCTGCTGCTCGCCGTACGACTTCTTCCGCAGGTCGAAGCGGTCGAGCATGGCGTCGATTTGCGCCAGGTACGGCGGCGACACGCCGAACGTCTGCTTGTTGGGCCGGTTGGCGTATTTGCGCAGGAAGTGCAGAATTTTGTCCTGCTCCTTCCCGGCGCGGATCGCCGCATTGGCGCAGGCCTCGTTGATCGCCTGCCGGTCCTTGGCGGCGGCCGCCGCCGTCCAGTCCTTTTTCTTCATGGCGCGCTCGGCCTCCAACCCGGCGCGCTTGGCGGCGCGCTTGTAGGGTTTGGGGTCGACGGCCGTGTCGCTCTCCTTGGCCCCGACGACGCCCTCCGCCGCCTGCTTCAGCTGCTCCCGCAGCCCCTTCAGGCGCTCCCGGTTGAGCAGGTTCCACTCCTTCAGCTGCTGCTTGTCCTGTTTGGCCTGCTCCCGGGCGCGCCGGTTGGCGGCGCGGGAGTCCAAAAAGCCCTGCTGGTACGCCTGGTCCGACGACGACAACAGCGGCGCGTCCTCGGACTTGAGGATCTCCGCCAGGTGCCCCTCGTCCCGGACGGGGATGCCCGCCGCCTGCAACGACTGCACGGCCTCGTCCAGTCCCAGCGCACCCTTGCGCCAGAGCGCGCCCTTGGTGTACTCCAGCAGCTCCTGTGCCTCCAGCTTCCCGTACCCTTCCTTGACCTTCCGCCAGCTCAACCCGCCCTGCTCGCGGATGAACTTCATGACGTTGCGGCGGTTCAGCGGGTTCTCCCGCTCCGCCTCGACCCGCGCGGCCTCCTCCTCCAGCGCCGCGTCCTGCATGTTGCGCAGGATCTCCGCCTCCAGGATGGTCTTGTCCAGCGCCTCGTCGCCCTCGTACAGGGCGTCTTCGGCATGCGAAGCGACGGCCGCCGGATCTCCCTCCAGCGCCCCCTCGTCGCGCAGCGCCTGCTCCACGGCCCGCCGCTGCACCTCCGCCTCCAGCGGCAAGGCCTCCGCCATCGTCTCCAGCATCTCCTGCGCCCCGGCGAAGCCGTAGGCCGCCGCCGCGCTGTCGATGGGCACGCCGCCCTCGGCGTCGACGTCGTCGGGGAGTGCGGCGACCAGGTTGGCGTTGAAGCCGTCGGCCAGTTCCTCCCGCGAAATGCGCAGCGCCGGATCGGCCTGCATGTCAGCGACGGCGCGGTAGACCGGTTCCCGCTCGACGATGGACCGCACGAACGGCGTCAGCTCCTCCGCCCGGCGCTCAATGCGCGCCCGAAACTCCGGCGTCGTCTCCCCCAGCATCTCCGCCAGCAGGCGCTCCTTCGCCGCCTCGATCACTTCGTGCTGGGCGTCGTCGAGGGCGTCGAACGCCTCCTGGGGAATGTTTTCGTCCGCCTTCGCCCGCAGCTCCTCCATAGAGATGCTGTCGCCCGCCATGTCGTTCATCACGGCCTCGTACTCGACGGCCTCGTCCGTCGCCAGCACCCGGTCGAAGAGTGACCGCGCCTCATCGGACAGCTCCACCCGCTGCCAGTTGCCGTCGGCGTCCAGATAGCGGATGTTGGCCACGGTTTGATAGATCCCCGTCAGCCACTTCTTGAACGCCCGGAAGGCCTTTTCCAGCCCCGCCGTCGGAGCCTTCCCCTCCATCAGGTAAGCCTCGAAGGACGCCGCGAACTTCTCCTGCGCCGTCTGCCAGCGCTTTTGGTTCGCCTCGGACAACGAAGCCGAGAAGTCGATGTCCGCAACCCCCAGCCACTCCGACACATCCCGCCACAACGTGCGGCCGCTCTCCTGTGCCCCGTCCGTCATGGCCACGTCCATGACATCCTGTAGAAAGACGTGCCCCAGCTCGTGCAGCATCGTCGACCGGTCGGCGAACTCGA